>NZ_QAIQ01000364.1 GCF_003061105.1 Arthrobacter sp. HMWF013 | reverse complement strand
CCGGGGGCCTGACCATGAAAACCACTGCTTCCCGCCATGCCATGACCAGCCGCGCCATGACCAGCCCCGCCACGTCCCGCCGCGCCGTGCTTGCCGCCGGCGGCGCAGCCCTGACCGCCCTCACGCTGGGGCTCTCCGGCTGCGCGCAGGAGGATGCCCTGGCCCAGCAGGCCAAGGCCGGCGACAACAAGAACTATGTCGCAGGCGATGGCTCGGTGACCGAGTTTGCCGCGGCGGACCGCAAGGCCGCCGTCGCCGTCAACGGCACCCTGTTCAACGGGACCACCGTGACGCCCGAGGATTTCCAGGGCAAGGTCACGGTCCTGAACTTCTGGTTCGCGGCCTGCGCCCCCTGCCGGGTGGAGGCTCCCATCCTCGAAGAGCTGCACCAGGAGTTCAAGGACCAGGGAGCGCAGTTCTTCGGCGTCAACCTCCGCGACGAAAAAGCCACCGCCGAAGCCTTCGATAAATCGTTCAACCTGACGTACCCCAGCTTCGATGACAAGGACGGCGGCGTGCTCCTGGCAGTCTCCGGCCTGGTCCCTCCCGGCGCCGTCCCCACCACGCTGGTGCTGGACAAGCAGGGCCGGGTGGCCTCGCGCGTCCTGGGCGAAATCCAGAGGGGCACCCTCAAAGCCCTCATCACCGCCGCCGTGGCAGAGTAGCGGCGGCCGCGGACCGTGAACAGCCCCTTCGCCGAAGCCATCCTGAACGGCTCGCTACTGCTTGCCATCCCGGTGGCACTGCTGGCCGGACTGGTTTCCTTCCTGTCGCCCTGCGTGCTGCCCCTGGTGCCCGGCTACCTTGGCTACGTCACCGGCCTCAGTGGCGTGGACCTGCAAAAGCAGAAGCGCGGCCGGATGCTCGCCGGCATTGGCCTGTTCGTGTTGGGCTTCTCCGTGATCTTTGTCCTGCTCGGGGGTGCCTTCGGCCAGCTCGGCACGCTGATCACCGGTTCCCAGAACGCCTGGATCACCCAGCTCCTGGGCATCCTGGTGATCATCATGGGCGTGGTGTTCATGGGCGGCTTCGGTTGGCTGCAGCGTGACGCGAAGATCCACGCCAAGCCGCCGGCCGGCCTGTGGGGTGCACCGCTGCTGGGCATTACGTTCGGCCTGGGCTGGGCCCCCTGCATCGGCCCCACGTATTCCGCCGTGCAGCTCCTGAGCCTGTCCGGCGGTTCCTCGGCAGCAAAGGGCGCGTTCCTGGCCTTCGTCTACAGCCTGGGGCTGGGCATCCCCTTCCTCCTGATAGCCCTGGCTGTGCGCCGGGGTATGGGCGTGATGTCCTTTTTCCGCAAGCACCGCCTGGCCATCCAGAGAATCGGCGGGGGCATCCTGGTGGTGCTCGGCCTGCTGATGGCCAGCGGCGTCTGGGGAACCTGGGTCACCGAGCTGCAGTACTGGTTCCAAACCGATGTGAAGTTGCCGATCTGATGAGCGAGCGCGTGAAAGCAAACAAGAAGTCCCCGGCCCCCGTTGACACGGCCAAGGCAGAGGCAGCCCTCCCCATGCTGGGGCCGGTGGAGATGCTTCGTTGGGCCTGGACGCAGCTGACCAGCATGCGCACCGCGCTCTTCCTGCTCCTGCTCCTGGCCGTTGCGGCAGTGCCGGGTTCCCTGTTCCCGCAGCGCCCGGCCAACCCGTCGGTGGTGACGCAGTACATCAAGGACAACCCGGACTACGGGAAGCTGCTGGACACCCTGCAGCTCTACGATGTCTACTCCTCGGCCTGGTTCTCGGCCATCTACATCCTGCTCTTCATCTCGTTGATTGGCTGCGTGGTACCGCGCGCCATCGCCCACTACAAGGCCATGCGCTCGCAGCCGCCGCGGACCCCCAAGCGGCTCTCCCGCCTCCCCGAGTACGGCACGCTGGTGGTTCCCGCCGGAGCCGGCCTCCCGGCGTCGGACGCCATCCGCAGTGCCGCCGGAGTGCTGAAGAAGCGCGGTTACCGCGTTGACGTGAGGGACGACGACGGCGCGCGGCCGTCTTTGGGTGCCGAGCGCGGCTTCGCCAAGGAGGTGGGGAACCTGGTGTTCCACACCTCGCTGATCGGGGTTTTGGTCTCCGTGGCGATCGGCGGGCTGTTCGGGTACAGCGGCCAGCGCATCCTGGTGGAGGGCGATACCTTCGTGAACACCCTGGTGGGCTATGACCAGTTCACCCCGGGCACCAACTTCCAGTCCAGCCAGCTCCAGCCCTACTCCATCCAGCTGGACAAGTTCGCCGTCACCTTCGACCGCGAGTCCAAGGGCAAGGTGGGCCAGCCCATCGACTTCACCGCCGATGTAACCACCAAGGAAACCCCGGACGCGCCGGCCAAGCAGGAAGTCCTCAAGGTCAACGAACCCGTGACCCTGGGCGGCACCAGCATCTACCTCACCGGCAACGGCTACGCCCCGGTGGTCACCATCCGCGACGGCGCCGGCAACGTGGCCATGCAGGGCCCGGTGGTTGCCAAGCTGCAGGGCGACAACTACTACTCGTCCCTGGTGATCAAGGTCCCGGACGCGAAGCCGGAGCAGCTCGGCTTCGCCGGGTTCTTCCTTCCCACCGCCTTTATCACCGAGGAAGGCATCTCCTTCAGCGGGGATCCGGATCTCTTCAATCCGCAGCTGACCCTGAACTCCTACTACGGCGATCTCGGCCTGGACGGCGGGGCCCCGCAGAACGTCTTCGAACTGGACGTCAAAGACCTTACGCCGCTGAACGCCCGCAACCTCGATGCCGGCGGCATCACGCTCGCCCCGGGAACCAGCTACACCCTGCCGGAGGGCAAGGGCACCATCAGCTTCGACGGCGTGAAGCGGTACGTGGGCGTGGACATCCACCACAACCCCGGGCAGCTGTACGCCCTGATCTTCGCGCTGCTGGCCGTGGCCGGGCTCATCGTCTCCCTGTACGT
>NZ_QAIQ01000363.1 GCF_003061105.1 Arthrobacter sp. HMWF013 | reverse complement strand
ATCATCTACTGCGCTGTCATCGGGAACTGCCAGTTGGCTTTCGATCTGGAGAGGGCCCTGCAATGGACAGCGGCGCTTGACCGCTGGTGCAATGCCCGCCCGGACATGGTGTCTTTCAGTGGCCAGTGCCAGCATCACCGCGCTGAACTCTTCCGGCTCCACGGCGCCTGGGCCGAAGCGTACGAGGCAGCCGCCAGGGCCCAGGAGCTGTCCGCAAGAGGCGATCCGCAGGCCCTCTACGGCGGTTACTACGAACAGGGCGAACTGGAGCTCCTGACCGGCAAGCTCGACGCGGCCGAAGCGTCCTTCGGGCAGGCGGCAAGAAGCGGCTACGAACCGCAGCCGGGCCTCGCGCTCGTGATGCTGGCGCGCGGAAACGCCCACCACGCGCAGGCCATGATCCGCCGGACCGCCAACGTGGCCGATCTGGCCACCCGCAGGCATCTCCTGCCGGCCCTGGTGGACATTGAACTTGCTGCCGGGGATCTGGAGGCGGCACGGCTGTGGGCCGCCGAGCTCGATTCCTTTGCCCGGGAAACCCCCATGCCCATGGTGCGGGCGGCGGCCGGACAGGCCGGCGGTGCGGTCCGGCTGGCTGAAGGCGATCCAGCAGGGGCGACGCAGTCACTGCGGCAGGCCTGGCGGCTCTGGCAGCAGCTGGGCGTTCCCTACGAGGCGGCCCGCTGCAGGGTTTTGATCGGGCGTGCCTGCCGGGACCTTGGGGACGAACCCTCCGCGCTCATGGATCTCGAGGCAGCACATGCCCAGTTCCTCGAACTTGGAGCGGGACCGGCGGCAGTTTGGGCGGCAACCCTGATGCGGGAAGACGCCCACAGCGCCACCGGAGGCCTGACCCCACGGGAAACTGAAGTTATCCGGCTGGTTGCATCCGGAAAGGGCAACCGTGCCATCGCCGCTGAGCTCTATCTCAGTGAGAAGACTGTGGCACGCCACATCAGCAATATCTTCCTCAAGCTCGGAATCTCCTCCAGGTCTGCCGCCACCAGCTATGCCTACGAGCACGGCCTCGCCGGCTAAACGCTGACGCCCCGGAACTGCATAAAAATACCCACACACTCCCGGGCCGGAATTACATGGTTTGGCCGACGCGGGCACTGGGCCCGCGCTCGTAGCCTCAAAACATGAACCTTCCAGTGCTTGCCGGAACCCTCTCGACAGTCCTCTTTGCCCTGGGCATGCTGCCGATGCTTCTTAAAGCTGCGCGCACCAAGGACCTGGCCTCCTACAGCCTCGGCAACCTGGTGTTGAGCAACGTGGCCAACGCCGTGCACTCCATTTACGTCTTCAACCTTCCTGCCGGTCCCATCTGGGTTCTCCACCTGGCTTACATCCTGGCTTCCGGGCTGATGCTTGCCTGGTGGGTGCGCTACCGGGATACAGGCCGGGGGCAGAACGGGGACGTGCCGGCGGCCAGCCTGGAGAGTTCAGTCAGGTGAATGCAACAGGCCAAGGAGGAGATCAGTCATGAACAACGAAAGCGGAACCACCAACCGGTCCGGCACTGTGCTGGACACACTGGTGATCGGCGGCGGACAGTCAGGTCTGGCGATGGGTTACTACCTGTCGCGCCAGAACCGGAAGTTCCTGATCCTGGATGAGAACAGGAGGATCGGCGACGCGTGGCGGGAACGGTGGGACTCCCTTCGCGTCTTCACGCCGGCAAAGTATGACGGACTGCCGGGCATGGCCTTCCCCGGAGATCCGCTGGCTTTCCCGTCAAAGGACGAGTTGGCCGAATTTTTTGAAGGATATGTTGCCCGCTTTGACCTACCGGTACAGACAGGAGTGCGGGTGGAACGGCTGTGGCGTGAAGGGGACCGTTACCTGGCCGCCTCCAACGGCCACCGCTGGGAAGCCCATAACGTTGTGGTGGCCAACGGCTCGGAGCGCTGCGCAAAGGTCCCCCGCTTCGCGGCGGAATTGGCGCCATCCATCGTGCAGTTCCATTCCAGCGCCTACAAAAACGCCGGGCAGCTGCAGGAAGGCCCGGTCCTGGTGGTGGGGCTGGGAAACTCGGGCGCAGAAATCGCCTTGGAAGTAAGCCGCACCCACCCCACCCTGGTCGCCGGGAAACCAGCGGGAGAAATCCCCGTGAAGCATGGACGGGCGGCAGCCCGCTTTGTCCTGCCGGTGATCCGCTTCGCCGGGCTGTACGTCCTGAACCTCGGGACGCCGGTAGGCCGGAAGGCCGCCCCGGCTCTTACAGCCCACGGGGCGCCCCTGATCCGCACCAGGGCCAAGGACCTCACCAGTGCCGGAGTGGAGTTCGTCCCAAGGGTCACAACGGTGGAGAACGGGTTGCCGGTGCTGGAGGACGGTACCCGGGCCGAAGTGGCCAACGTGATCTGGTGCACCGGGTTCCAAACGGAATTGGGCTGGATCGACGCGGCCCTGCATGCCGACGGCGGGATGCCGCGGCAGTACCGGGGCGTAGCGCTTGATTCGCCCGGCCTGTTCTTTCTGGGGCAGAAATTCCAGTATGCGGCCGCCTCCGCTACGCTGCCCGGTGCCTGCCGCGACGCACGTTACCTGGCAGCAAAGATCCCGGCCCCGATCAGCCTGGGCTCCGCCGTTGCTGCCACCTGAGCTGGCGCGCCGTCGACTCCGGCAGCCGTTTGGTGACCACCCGGTAGAACAGGAGGACCGCCACGGCGGCCACGACGATACCGACGAGGTTCAGTAAC
>NZ_QAIQ01000362.1 GCF_003061105.1 Arthrobacter sp. HMWF013 | reverse complement strand
GGGTGCCCCAACCTCAGTTTTAGCGATGTGGTGGCGCCCGTAAGCCGGTCCCTTAGCGCGACAACCCGGATTTGACGTTCGGTTTTACAGGGGTGGAGTTTGAGATGTCCCGTATACCCCGCCCGCAAAAGTGCCCGGTGAAGGGGCCATAAACGCTACACGCCGCAAGCGTCTCAAAACCCTTGGGTTTCGAGGCGCAGAGGTTTCGAGACACCCAGTCAGGTGTAGGTCATCCGCTGCTCCCATGGTTGGTGTCATTGCCGCTCGCCTGGCGCATGCTACAGCCGGGGGATCCGCTTCAATGTGACTGAGCTCCGACGTCCGGGGGGCGGCTGTTTTCCGCTGTACCGGTTGTAGTTCGCACAGGGTGCAGTGGGACATGAATGAGGAGGACTATGCGTTGGGGCTAGTCCTCGGTGTCGTGGCGGTATTGGTGCTGGCACCGATCGGTGTGGCCAGGATACCCGTGGCTATCCCGGCCATTGCGTGAGTACTACTCCCAAAAGGGAGTTGATGCTGGTGCGGCCAACCCCATAACTGTCGGGAATCGAGTACTACAGTGGATGCATGGCTGCCAGCCGCAATCCGCTCGACGACCTGCGCGAAACCATCGGCCGTCTGGCCGATCAGCTCAAGCTGCCCGGTTCGGAGCGCGTCGACGACCTGGTCGGCGATCTGACGGGTGCGAGGCCCGGTCCAGCCCGGCCACTGTCCGAGGTGCAGGCCGAGCTCGACGCGTTGGTCGGACTGGAGACAGTGAAGGAACAGGTGCGGGCGCTCGTCGCACTGCTCCAGGTCCAGGCCCGCCGTAAGGCGCACGGCCTGCCGGAGGTGGCCACGTCACAGCATCTGGTGTTCCTCGGAAACCCGGGCACAGGCAAGACCACCGTGGCGCGGCTCCTGGCCGAGATGTACCGCGCCGTCGGTCTGCTTCAGAAAGGCCACCTGGTCGAGGTTGACCGTTCGGGCCTGGTGGGGCAGTACGTCGGCACGACCGCCATCAAGACGGATCGGGTGATCCGGCGTGCGCTGGACGGCGTCCTGTTCATCGATGAGGCCTATGCACTGGCCCCGGAGGACGGCCGGATGGACTTCGGCCCCGAGGCGATCGAGGTCCTGCTCAAGCGGATGGAGGACCACCGCCACCGCCTGGTCGTGATCGTGGCCGGGTACCCGCGGCTGATGGAGTCCTTCTTGCTCTCGAACCCCGGACTGCGCTCCCGTTTCGCCCGCGAGATCACGTTCCCTGACTACTCCGTCGACGCACTCCAGACGATCTTCCACCGGATGCTCGCCCAGCACGAGTACAGGCTGGAGCCAGGTGCAGACCAGATGCTGCGCCGCATCTTCACCGGGCTCCACGCGGGCGAGGACTCCGGCAACGCACGGTTCGCCCGCACTCTGTTCGAGCAGGCGCTTAACCGTCAGGCGCTGCGGCTCTCGCTCGACGAAGAACAAAGCCTCGACGCGCTCGATCGTGAGGCCGTCATGACGCTCACCGCGGACGACATCGTCGAGGCCGCGCTGGCCTTGGGCGAGGAGCCGGAACCGGAACCGACGCCGGAACCGGAGCGGCCACGCTGGTGGCGCTGGCTCGTGTGACCGGATATGCGGCGGCTTGCGTCCCTGACATCCACAGGTCGAAGTGCTCATGGGGTTAGTAGGCGGGAAGTGCGCCCGAACCGGTCTGGTTCGGCACACCCTGGTGCTGGGTGCTGCCTAGAAGAATGTCGGCTCGCGGGGCGTGTAGGGGGCCTCCAGCGCGGACACTTCCTCGTCGCTGAGCGCCAGTTCGAGGGCTGCGGCCGCGTCTGTGAGGTGCTTCGGCTTTGTCGCCCCGATGATCGGGGTATCGACGACGGGGTTCTTCAGGACCCAGGCCAGCGCGACGGTGGCCATTGCGACTCCCCGCTCGGTGGCGATGCGTTCCACGGCGTCGACTATTGCTTTGTCGGAGTCGAGGAACAGCGGCCGGCCGAACTGATCCTGGGCTGGGCTGGACGCCGCCCGGGTGGTGGACTTCTCACCCCAGGGGCGTGCAACGATACCGCCGGCGAGGGGGCTCCAGACCATGTTGCCGACGCCTTAGTCGGCAAGGAGGCCGTGCATTTCGCGCTCTTCCTCGCGTTGGACCAGGTTGTACTGGTCCTGCATCGAGACGAACTTGGTCCAGCCGTTCTGCTCGGCCGCGCTCTGCATCTTAGAGAACTGCCAGGCCCACATCGATGAGGCGCCGATGAAGCGGACCTTGCCGGCCTGGACGGCGTCGTGCAGCGCTTCCATCGTCTCTTCTACCGGGACCTCGGGGTCGAAACGGTGGATCTGCATCAGGTCCACGTAATCGCTGCCGAGCCGGGCGGGGGGCCGTCGACTTGCTTAATGATTGCCTGGCGGCTCAGCCCTCCGCCGTCCGGGCCCTCGTGCATCGGCCAGTAAATTTTGGTCGCGAGGATAGTCTGCTCGCGGCTGCTGTATTCGCGTATGGCCCTGCCGACGAGTTCTTCTGAACTCCCCATGCCCTAGACGTTCGCTGTGTCCCAGAAGTTGATGCCCAGCTCTACGGCCTGCCGGAAGAAAGGTGCTGCCGCTTCGCCGTCGAGGGCCCAGTCCTGAAACTGGTTCGGGGTCCCGAAGCTCATGCACCCCAGGGTGAGGCGGCTGACCTTGAGGTCGGAGTTGCCGAGTTGGGTGTATTCCATCGTGTATTTCCTGTCAGATTTCCCGACCGGGTTCGGCCCAACCGATCAGGCTTCGGGGATCGTGAAGTCGAAGGCCTCGCGGGTGATGGCCTCGACCGGGGGGCCACCGCGGACACCGGTGTCTAGAGCGTCGATCGCGGCGAGTTCCTCGGTGGTGAGTTCGAAGTCGAACACGTTGAAGTTCTCGGTGATGCGGTGGGCTTTAGTCGACTTGGGGATCGCCGACCGGCCCTGTTGGACGTGCCAGCGCACCATGACCTGGGCAGGGCTCTTGCCGTGTGTCTCGGCGATCGACCGGATCGTGGGGTCGTCCAAGGTGCTCTTGGCATCGGGGACGTACGTTGTGATCCCGCCGATCGGGGACCAGGCCTGGGTCAGGATCCCGTGCTTGGTGTGAAGCGCATGCATGTCCTTCTGCTGGAAGTAGGGGTGCACCTCGATCTGGTTGACGGCCGGAACGATCGTCGTCTCTGCGAGCAGTTGCTCAAGGTGTTCGGGCATGAAGTTGCTGACACCGATCGCGCGGATCTTGCCGTCCGCTTGGAGCTTCTCGAGCGCACGGTAGGAATCAAGCGTGAGGGCGAATTCGGAAGGCAGCGGCTGGTGAAGGATGAACAGGTCGATGTAGTCCACGCCGAGCTTGGCGGCGCTTTTCTCGAACGCGTGCAGGGTCGCATCGTAGCCGTAGTCGCTGATCCAGATCTTCGTCTCGATGAAGACCTCTTCGCGGGGGATGCCGGAGTTACGGATGCCCTGGCCGACCTGTGCCTCGTTGCCGTAAGCGGCAGCGGTGTCGATGAGGCGGTAGCCGGCGCGCAGTGCTTCCTCGACGGCGGTGGTGGTCACGTCGGGTGGGGTCTGGAAGACGCCGAGCCCGACCGCAGGGATCTCGATGCCGTTGTTCAAAGTAATCATGGTGTTGGTCATGCCTTCAACGGTAGGAGCGAAACGGGTACGGGTGAGAGTCACTGGTGTTATCCCCCAGAGCTCACTTGGTGCGGCAAGGAACCCAAGGCGAAGGCCGCCGTCGTACGTCTGCTGGGGGTTAACGTCAGGGGCTCCCACTACTGCACATATCCGGCCTAGCCTTGACTGCATGAGTACCCGCAACGACGTGCAGAAGTTCCTCACCGCACTGCGCGCCCGCATCACCCCGGAGGTGGCGGGCTTGACTGTCTTCGGCGGGGAACGCCGCGTCCCCGGCCTGCGCCGTGAGGAAGTCGCCCAGCTGGCCGGGGTGAGCACCGCCTATTACACGCGGATGGAGCGCGGGGACCTGAGCGGGGTGTCCGAGAGCGTGCTGTTCGCTCTCGTGCGGGCCCTGCAACTAAACGAGGCCGAAACCGCGCACCTGTTCGATCTGACACGTGCGGCGACCGGGCCGCGCAGGGCACCCCGGACGAAACCCCTACCCCGCGTGACACCGCGGATCGCGCAGTTGATCGATGCGATGAGCGATGTTCCCGCCATCGCGATGACCCGGCTCGGGGACCCTGTCGCGTCGAACCCTTTGGGCCGGGCCCTGTTCCCCGACCTCTTCCCGCCGGGGCAGCCCGCGCTGAACAGCGCCCGCTACATGTTCCTGGACGAACGCTCCCGGGTGTTCTACCCGGACTGGGAGATGACCGCACTGGAAGCCGTGTCAGGGATGCGGCTCTTCGCCGGCCAGGATCCCAGCGACAAAGCCCTGATGGCACTGGTCGGTGAGCTCGCGACCCGCAGCAGTGAGTTCCGCACCTGGTGGGGCGGACACACGGTACGGATCCACTCCACCGGAGCCAAGCACATCCACCACCCCGTTGTGGGTGACATGACCCTCGGCTACGAAACCCTCGACATAACCTCGACGCCCGGTCTGGTCCTCATGACCTACCTTGCCGAACCTGCAACCCCGTCCGCGGACGCCATGAACCTGCTGCGCAGCTGGACCGCGAACGAAGCCCTCACCGACGAGACAGTCCGCACCGGCCGCTGAGAGACCTCGACCTGTAGCCGTCGACGCACCGGCAGCCGGCGGTCAGTCCGGCCGCCGGCTGCCGACGCAATGAAGGGGCCGGGGGTTCACACCGCGGGTATCACGTGTAACCCACCCTGTGCGATGATCAAAAGGTGACAGCGGAAACGAAACCGGCCAAGCGCCCCACCAGCTTTGATGTCGCCAAGAGGGCTGGTGTATCCCGCGCAACCGTCAGCCACGTCCTGAACGGCCAGGGTTCCCGCTTCCCGGAGGAGACCCGTGCCAAAGTCCTGAAAGCGGCCGAGGAACTGAATTATCAGCCCTCCCCTGCCGGCCGCGCGCTGGTGACAGGCCGGAGTGACATTCTGGTGATCCTCGTCCCCAACACCACGTTCGGAAGCAACCTCCAGGATCTCGTTGACAACGTCACAAGCCATGCTGCCGCGCATGGCCTGAGCGTGGTGGTCCGCTTCGCGGGCAGCAACCCCGGCGAAACGCTCGCCGCCATCCTGCACTTCCGGCCCGTTGCTGTGGTGGACATGGGAATACTCGGGGCAGACGAACGTGAGGTCCTGCATCATTCCGGGGCGGCAGTCATTCCCCGGATCCATACGCCCGAGGACCCCACCCACGACATCAACCACGTCATCGGGCGGACCATGGCAAAGGCGCTGCTGCGGAACGGTCCGAGACAGCTGGCCTATGCAGCCCTGCTGGATGAGCGGCTCGACCCCTTCGGGCCAGGGCGCTACGAGGGGATGAAAGCAGGTGCCCGCGCTGAGGGCCTGCCGGAACCCGAACGCCTTGAAATCCCCCTTGAGCTCGGACGGGCCAGCGCCGCCCTCGCTGCCGTCAAAGCCAAAGACTCCCCGCTTGCTGTGGGCTGCTACAACGACGACGTCGCCCTTGCCGTTGTGGCCGCCGGCAGGGCGCTTGGGCTGAGGATCCCGGATGACCTTTCAGTGGTGGGTGTCGATGCCACGGCCATCGGGCAGCTTGTCTCGCCCCGGCTCACTACCATCCGCATCCACAACGCACCGCTCATGGAGCGGATCGCGGCTGATCTTGCCGCTCTTGGCCGCGCCGAGGCCCCCGCGCCGCAGCCCGCTTCCCTTCCCGAGGTCACGGTCCTGACGGGAGAAACAACCTAGCCTTCCGGTCGGAACCTGCCGGTTCATTGACACGTGTCACCTCGGTGTGATGTCCTGATGGTGACACGTGATACTAGAATCGTTAGGGAGAACCTCAATGACGCGCACCTCTTTCAATGCAGGATGGGCGGTATGCCCGAAGGTCAGCCTCTTCGCGGAGTTCGACGGGCCGGTTGCCCCGCCGCAGCCCGTCACCCTGCCGCACGATGCACTGATCGGCCTCCCCCGATCTGCCGGTTCAGCCCAGGGCTCACACGCTGGCTACTCCCCCGACGGCGCGTTCGAATACTCAAAGACGTTCGAGGTGCCTGAGGACTTCCGGGGCAAGCGCGTCTCCCTCGAGTTCCAGGGCGTGTACCGGGATGCCATGGTCTTCATCAACGGGGACTTCGCCGGCCAGCGCCCCTTCGGCTACTCCACCTTCACCATCAGGCTGGATCCTTTCCTGAAGTACGGCCAGGCCAACACCATCCGCGTTGATGCGCGCATCCACCAGGATTCCCGCTGGTACTCGGGAGCCGGCATCTACCGGGACACGTTCCTGACCGTCACGGAGCCGGTACACCTCGCCGCCAATGGCGTCCGGATCTCGACGCCGGACATCACCGCCGGCCGTGCCGTCGTGGACGTCGCCACCACGGTGGAGAACGAGAGCCTGTCCACTGCCACGGTGACGGTGGGAACGGAACTGTACGACGGCGACGGCGCGGTTGTCGCCGTCGGCTCCGCTCCCGTGACGCTCAAGGCGGGCAGCACCGCCGTCGTCCGCCAGCGCCTCTACGTCACCGAACCGCTGCTGTGGGGACTGGAGCGCCCGCACCTGTATTCGGCACGGACTGAGCTCCGCGACGACCTCGAAGTGCTGCAGGCAGACAGCGCCACCTTCGGCATCC
>NZ_QAIQ01000034.1 GCF_003061105.1 Arthrobacter sp. HMWF013 | reverse complement strand
GTCCGCAAAAGCTTGCCCAACCCAGCACATGCTCCAGCGGGAAGCCGGCGAGGCGCAGCTCTACCGACGAAGCGAGCTCGGCAGCGCTGGACGCCGCAGTAAGGAGCAGTTGAGCTTCCTCCTCTGCAAAGACACACCCTGCGGACCGAAGCCGGGCACAAATGTCGTCAAAGGAAGCTGACCGCAGTTCACTGGCGGGCATGCGACGCCCTCTCGATGGGCAGGCTGCAATTTCGGTGACCTCTGGGCCTTGTCCGCCCAATCGGTTGAGTGGGTCCAGTCGTCGGTACATGCGCAGAGGGAATCAGCATCGCAGCGGCTACACAAATGTGGGCCAACCGTCCTCCCGATGTGGCTGGAAACTCCATGCTAACCGACGCTTCCAGCAAGGCCGAGCGCACCCTTCCGCGCCTGCAGAATAGCCCTTGGAGGCGGAAGCCAAAAGACTGGATTTATTCGATGCAAGCGCTTACAGTCTGACGTGGTTCACCCTACGGCGGTCGTTGATCGCCCGGTAATCCGAGTCCCAAACCGCCACGTGGCACAGAAGCCATGTGCACGGCCCATCGATACAACGCAGCCTGTACAGCAACGCCGCTACCAGGAAGGTCTCTCCTGACGTGAAAAACCGCACTCCCAAAGGCTCCACCCCAAGCCTCCAACCAGCCACCCGCCCCAAGACGGCATCCAAACGCATGCCCCTCCTTCGAGCCGGCGCCGGCATTCTCGTAGCGGCCGTCGCTGCCGCAACCGCGCTGCTCCCCGCGCACGCTGCACCCGACCCGTCAAAGGCCGGCCCGGACAAGCCGGGAACGCCGTCGTCGGCTGCCAGCCACTCGCTCCGCGCCCCGGTGACGGATGAGAACTTCTACTTTGTGATGGCTGACCGGTTCAACAACGGGGACACCACCAACGACCTCGGCGGCCTGCCGGCCGACCCGATGGTGTCCGGCTTCGATCCCACCAAAAAAGGCTTCTACAACGGCGGCGACCTGGCTGGCCTGCTGGACAAAATCGACTACATCCAGGGCCTGGGCACCACTTCGATCTGGCTGACCCCCAGCTTCAAGAACAAAGCGGTGCAGACGGAGGACAAGTCCGCCGGCTACCACGGCTATTGGGTCACCGACTTTACCCAGATCGATCCCCACCTCGGTACCAACGCCGAACTGCAGGCACTCATAGACGAGGCCCACGCCCGCGGAATGAAGGTGTACTTCGACATCATCACCAACCACACTGCAGACGTGATCGGCTACGAAAACAGCGAGGGAATCGGGGCCCGCCAGCCCTACAAGTCGAAGGACACGGATCCCTACAAAACGGCGGCCGGGGTGGAGTTCGACGACCGTGACTTCGCAGGCTCGGACAGCTTTCCGGATCTGGACGCCAAGACGTCCTTCCCCTACAAACCCGTGCTGCAGGAGGGCGAAGAAAAGCTGAAGGTTCCCGCCTGGCTGAACAACACGGAGCTCTACCACAACCGCGGCGACACCACCTTTGTGGGCGAGGACTCCTACTACGGTGACTTCTTCGGCCTGGACGATCTCTTCACCGAGCACCCCACTGTGGTGAAGGGGATGGAGGACATTTACAAGACCTGGATAGGCAAGTTCGGTGTGGACGGCTTCCGGATCGACACCATGAAGCACGTGAACAACGAGTTCTGGCAGGAGTTCGGCCCGGACGTTCTCAACTACGCCCATGAACAGGGCAAGGATGAGTTCTTTATGTTCGGCGAGGTATTCGATACCACCAAGAGCTTCACGTCGCAGTTCACCACCCGGAACGAGATGCAGGCAGTTCTGGACTTCCCGTTCCAGGATGCAGCCCGGAACTTCGCGTCGAAGGGCCAGGACACCCGCTCACTGGAGACGTTCTTCGCCACTGACGACTGGTACACCGACGCCGATTCCAACGTCTACCAACTGCCCACATTCCTGGGCAATCACGACATGGGCAGGATCGGCAGTTTCATCGCCGCGGACAACCCCGGGGCTACCGACACGGAGCAGGTGGCCCGCGATCAGCTGGCGCACGAACTCATGTACTTCTCGCGCGGCAACCCGGTGATTTACTACGGCGACGAGCAGGGCTTTACGGGTCCGGGCGGTGACCAGGATGCCCGGCAGACGCTCTTCGCGAGCCAGGTGCCGGAGTACCTGGACGACAATCTCCTCGGTACCGACGCCACGCACGCAACGGACAACTTCAACGCAGCCCACCCGCTGTACTCCAAGATCAGCCAGCTCGCTGCCCTGACCAAGGAGCACCCGGCTTTGCGCGATGGCGCCCACCAGCACCGGTTCGCCTCCGAAGGAGCCGGGATCTACGCCTTCTCCCGGACCGATGCCGAAGACCAGCGCGAATACGTCGTTGCCCTGAACAACAGCGAGCAGCCGCAGACGGCGGAGGTTCCCACCTACATCGGCAAGCGCAGCTACACGAAGATCTACGGTGACGCCGCCGAAGAAGCAAAAACCTCCGCAGCGGGCAAGCTGACCGTCACGGTCCCGCCGCTGTCCGCCGTGGTCTACCAGGCATCGGGCCGCATCCCGCACTCCAAGGCAGCCCCCGCCGTCGCGCTCCAGGAACCCGCCGCGGCACCTGCGGACAACGGGCGGATCAACGTAACGGCCGACGTCGACGGTACGTCGTTCTATGAGGTCACCTTCGAGGCAAAAACGGCAGGCGGTGGCTGGGAACCGATCGGCACCGATGACACCGCGCCGTACCAGGTGTTCCATGACGTGGCAGCGCTGGAGGCTGGCACTGCGCTCGAATACCGGGCCACCGTGCTGGACAACGGCGGCCACACGGCCACCAGCCAGTCCCGCGCAGCAGCAGTTCCCGCGCCGATCCTAACCCTGCAGAAGCCTGCCGAAGGCAGCGGTGTGAAGAGTCCAGTTGAGCTCAGCGCCACCGCGGACCCCGAGAAGGCAAGCCACGTGGTGTCCTTCGAACGCAGCGTTGCCGGCGGGGCGTGGATAGCTGTGGGCTCCGATGATTCGTCGCCGGTGTATTCAGTGATGGATGATCTGGCGGCCCTGGGACTCGCTGACGGCACCAAGGTCCAGTACCGCGCCACCATGACCGGCCCCGGGTTCAGTGTGGCGAGCGAGCTGCGGACCGTCTTTGTGGGTGAGGCTCCGCAACCCGGTTCCGTGACGGTGGCCGGAGACCTGAACCTGGCGATGGGCTGCGACGAGGGGGAGCCGGACTGCCCGCAGGCCATGATGACACTGGATCCGGCGGACAACATCTGGCGGCTCACCGTTGACGCACTGTCTGCCGGACAGTACAAGTACAAGGCCGTGCTCGACGGCAACCCGGATGTGAACTATGGCGCCGGCGGAGTATTCAAAGGTGCGGACATTGTGCTGGACCACCCGGGTGGGGCCGTGACGTTCCGTTACGACAACAGCACACACATCCTCAGCGCCGTCTACGCCTCGCAGCAGCCCGGGGCCGTTGCCGTCGCCGGTAGCCTCAACACCGAACTCCTGTGCCTGGAAGACTGGGCTCCCGCCTGCGACGAAGCCCAGCTAACGCTGGACCCGGCAACCATGGTGTGGAAGCTGGCCGTTGAGAAACTGCAGGCAGGCACCTATGAGTTCAAGGCGGCCCTTAACCGCGGCTGGGACGAAAACTACGGTGCCGGCGGTGCGCCCAACGGCGGAAACATCGTTTACAAGCACGACGGCGGAGCGGTCACCTTCCGGTACGACCACTTCACCCACCTGCTCACGGCGGGTTAGTCCAGAGCGGGTTAGTACAAGGAAGGTTGGTCAGTCCGGGGAAAACTGACCGCGTCGCGGGCCTGGGTGATGAGTGTGCCCCAGGCCCGCGACGAACCGCCTGATGGCAACCTCGGCGGTGGGAGGCTCGCCAAAAAACTGACGCTGCAGGGCGGTGTCCGCAACGTAACGGCCCGACTGGAACCACTCCAACATGGCGGCACCGTCCTTGGCCATGGCGTTGACCGGCGCAAGGACCATCCCCGCTGCATGCAGGACGCCCAGGGGGATGGACCGGACGCGGATGGGCCGGCCTGAGAGGCGGCCCAAGACGTCGGCAACCTCCTGCATCGCCACCGCCCTGTCCCAGCCGATATCGATACGCTGCCCTTCCAGCCCCGGGAGGTCAACGGCCTCAGCAAGGTAGGCGGCGACGTCGGAAGTAAGCACAAAAGTCAACGGGATCTGCGGGGATCCCACCCAGGTCAGCCGTCCTTTGGTGACAGGGTCGCCGCCGAAACGAGTGACCTGGTCAAGGAACGCCCCTGGCCGCAGCGCCACAAACGGGACACCGAGTTCCTGCAGTTTGTCTTCGGCCAGTTTTTTGTGCCAGAAATGCGGCACTTGGGGCGTCTGGTCGCACGTGAGGATGCTGGTCAGAACGAACCTTCGGACGCCGGAGCGGCTCGCTGCTTCGGCCAGGTTGGCGTTGCCCACCATGTCGGTTTTGGGGGTGTCGCCTTTACGGTGTCTGGTGTATCCCGCCGCCGAGGTGACCACGGCGTCAACGCCCTCCATGGCCCGCAGCAGCGACCAGGCATCCAGCATGTCGCCCCGGGCGATGTCCACGCCGGCGGCCTCCAGCCGTGAGGAATCCGAACCGGGACGCACCAGCGCCCGGACGTGCTTACCGCGCTTGAGCAGCTCAGTGACAACCTGGCCGCCCAGCATGCCGGTGCCGCCTAAAACCAGTACGGGCGCATTGGCCATTAGGGTCTCCCTGTGAATGCCCGGTTGCAGAGCCCCGGCTATTTCACATTCTCACCCTGCGCGGAGCAGCCCGCCAGAGCCTTTGGGCAGCACGACTTAAGGCAGCATGACGGCGCACCGGTTACTGTCCGGAACCATCACGTCACTCGTGTGATGACGTCGGGGTTGGCCCAGAAGCCGGAATGCTTACTGCGAAAGCAGCCCCGATGGGTGTTCGGCCTCGGGACCGGCGGCCCCGCCCATCGCCGCCACCAGCCGTTCGCGGGCCCGCCCAAGGTGCTCATCCAGCAGGTCGGCGGCTGCCTCGCCTTGTCCGGCCTCGATCAATTCAAGGATCTTCTGGTGTTCGGCGTGAATCAGTTCGGTGTCCAACAGCTGCAGGGACTGGACGCGGACCATGCATAACCGCACCTCGCCAACCAGCGAGCGGTACATCCTGCTGATGCGCTCATTGCCCACGGCGTCAATCAGGCTGGTGTGGAACCGCATGTCGGGTTCGACGACGTCGAGCGGCGCACCCGTCTGCACTGCTGCGATGTCGCGATTGGCCTGGACCGCCGTCTGGGGCACAGCCTTGGTGCGGGCGAGCCTGCGGAGCACTTCGCTTTCCAAATAGGCCCGTGCGAGGTAGATATCCCGCACCGAATCCGGCCCGAGGTCCACCACCCGCGCAGTCTTGTGCGTACCCCGGTCCAGAAGCCCTTCGGCAACGAGTTTCTCGATCGATGCTTTTGCCGTGGGGCGGGCCACCTCGTAGGACGAGGCGACCTCTGTCTCCGTGAGGCTCTGGCCGGAGCCGAGGTCACCGGAGAAGATCCGGCTCCGAAGGTCGGCGGCGATCGCTTCCACGATCGAGACTGCAGCAATCCGGCCAGGCACGTCAGCTTCCTTCCCGTAAGTTTCGGCGTTCGTCTCCATCTTGCCAGACAAGTGAACAAGTAACGCTTGACCTACATGTGTACTTGTTAGACAATCGAAGGGCGCCACGGTGTTGTGACGCCAACCACAAATCTGGAGACCCATGTTTCAGCAGATACTCGACCCCATCGCCGGGTCCCTTGTGCTTTCTGCGCTCTGCGCTGCGCTTCCCCTCGTCCTGCTCTTCGTCCTGTTGGGCGTCTTCAAGGTCCGCGCACCCAAAGCTGCCTTGGCCAGCCTGGCCCTCTCGCTTGTGCTCGCCGTTGTCGGCTGGCAGATGCCGGTGAACCAGGCCTTGAGCGCCACTGCCGCCGGCATTTTCTACGGCCTGTTCCCCATCCTGTGGATTCTGGTCAACGCATTGTGGATCTACCGGCTCACCGTGGCCACCCCTTGGTTCGAAGTGCTGGGACGCACCATCCGTTCCATCTCAAATGACCTTCGGATCCTGGCCATCCTGATCGCCTTCTGCTTCGGCGCCCTTCTGGAATCCTTGGCCGGCTTCGGCGCCCCCGTCGCGATTTCAGCGGCCATGCTCATGGCGGCAGGCATGAAACCACTGAAATCCGCCATTGTTTCGCTGCTGGCCAACACCGCTCCCGTGGCCTTCGGCGCCATGGCAGCACCAATCATCGCCCTGAACGGTGTGACCGGCCTGCCGCTGAACGAACTGTCCTCGATGGCAGGGCGCCAGACGCCCTTCATTGCCCTGATCGTTCCGCTGCTGCTGGTGTTCATCGTTGACGGCCGGCGCGGCGTGAAGCAGACCTGGCCGGTGGCCCTCGTTGCGGGCGCCGCATTCGGCCTGGCCCAGTTCATCACCTCCAACTACTTCGCTGTGGAACTGACCGATGTGGTCGCCGCAGTGGTAACCGTGGCTGCCGTGCTCCTGATGCTGAAGGTCTGGCAGCCCACGGAAACAGTGGGAATGGAAGGCACCGTGGAGGGCTCCTCAGAGCCTGCCCACGCCGCCGTCGCGGCCGCCACCGGCTCCCGCCGCAGCGGTTCCACCGCCGGCCCCTCAAGTGCGGGCGCGTCACCTGCGGGTCCGTCCGCTGCGGGTCCATCCAACAGGGCCGGGCAGCCTGGCTCATCGTCGGCAGTCCCTGCAGCCGGCGGTGCGTCCGTGCCGACCGACAACACGAGGCCCGAACCCCGCCAGATCTGGATGGCGATCGCCCCCTACCTGATCATCATCGCCGTGTTCTCTGTGGCCCAGATTCCGTTCGTGAAGGCCTGGCTGAGCCAGGTCGGCAGCGTGACCTTTGCCTGGCCAGGGCTGGACATCACCGACTCGGCCGGCAAGCCTGTCGCGGCCACCAAATTCAAGCTCGACCACTTCAAGGCGACCGGTACCCTCCTGTTGATCTCCGGAATCCTCACCATGGTGCTGTACAAGGTCAGGGCTTCAACGGGCCTGCGCATCTACTGGGAAACGATCGTCCAACTGCGCTGGACCATCGTCACTGTCACCGCCGTCCTGGGCCTGTCCTTCGTGATGAACCTTTCCGGCCAGACCACCACCCTGGGCTTCGCACTGGCTTCCGCCGGCGGTTTCTTCGCCCTCCTCTCACCCCTGATCGGATGGATCGGCGTGGCCCTCACCGGCTCCGATACCTCCTCGAACTCACTGTTCGGCCAGATGCAGGCAACTGCTGCAGAGCAGACCGGCCTGTCGCCGGTCCTGATGGCCGCTTCAAACTCCTCGGCCGGTGTCATGGGGAAGATGCTGTCGCTGCAGAACCTTGCCGTGGCCTCGGCGGCGGTAGGCCTTGACGGGGCCGAGGGAACCCTGTTCCGGAAGTTGCTGGGCTGGAGCCTGGGCCTGCTGGCCCTCATCACCGTGCTGATCTTCCTGCAGTCCACCCCGGTCCTCGGCTGGATGGTTCCCTGATGGCTTCCCTGGACCTGGCCGCCCTCCGCGAAGCGGTGCACGATCCCGCGCAGGTCAAGACCCGCGCCATTGACCTGCACGCGAACGCCCATGACGCCTCGCACTTCCTCCTGATCCCCCAGGCCGTGGTGACCGCGGGCAGTGCTGCCGAAGTGGGCGGGCTGCTGCGGGCCAGTGCCGCCCAGGGTGTGCCGCTGACATTCCGCTCCGGCGGAACCAGCCTGAGCGGCCAGTCGGTCACCGACGGCGTGCTGGTGGACGTCCGCCGCAACTTCAGGGACATTGAAGTGCTCGACGACGGCGCGCGCGTCCGTGTGCAGCCCGGTGTCACCGTGCGGGCGCTCAACGCAAGACTCGCCCGCTACGGGCGGAAGTTCGGCCCTGACCCGGCAAGTGAGGCGGCCTGCACCATTGGCGGCGTGGTGGCCAACAACTCTTCCGGCATGAACTGCGGCACCGTGGACAACACCTACCGCACCCTGGAGTCGTTGACTGTAGTGCTGCCCTCCGGCACCGTGATCGATACCGGCGCGCCGGACGCCGACCAGAAGCTCCGCGCGCTCGAACCGGACCTCTACGAAGGTTTGGCCAGGCTGGCCGAACGTGTCCGGAAAAACCCGGCCTCGGTCGCCACGATCAGGCAGCAGTTCTCCATGAAGAACACCATGGGCTACGGTCTGAACTCCCTGCTGGATTTCAACAACCCGGTGGACATCATGGCCCACCTCATCATCGGTAGCGAAGGCACCCTGGGCTTCGTGGCCGAGGCAGTCTTCCGCACCATTCCCCGGCTCCAGCATGCGGCGGCGGGTCTGCTCGTGTTCCCGGACCTCGAGTCCGCCAATGCGGCCCTGCCCGCCCTCGTGGGCACGGGCGCGGCAACCATCGAGCTGATGGATGCCCTGTCGCTGAAGGTGGGCCGGACACTCAAGGGCACCCCCGCCGTCGTACAGGACCTGGCCGTGCGGGACCATGCCGCCCTGCTCGTGGAGTATTCCGCCGCAAGCGCCGGCGAGCTCGCCGAACTCCAACGGCACGGCGAAGGCGTCCTTCCCGGGCTTGGGCTCACGTCGCCGGCGCAGTTCACCGGTGATGCCCGGGAACGCGGCCAGCTCTGGCAACTGCGCAAAGGCCTCTACGCCTCAGTGGCCGGGGCGCGGCCGCAGGGCACCACCGCGCTGCTGGAAGACATCGTGGTTCCGGTCCCGGTGCTGGGCCGCACATGCCGGGAACTGATCCGGCTCTTCGACAAGTACAGCTACAGCAACAGTGTGATCTTTGGCCACGCCAAGGACGGCAACGTCCATTTCATGCTCACCGACGGCTTCGCCACAGCGGGGGAACTGGACCGCTACAGCGCCTTCACCGAAGACATGGTGGACCTGGTGCTGGCCGAGGGCGGTTCCCTGAAGGCCGAGCATGGGACAGGGCGCGTGATGGCCCCCTATGTCCGCCGTCAGTATGGCGACGAGCTCTACGACGTCATGCGCAGCATCAAGCGGCTCTTCGACCCCGCCGCGATGCTCAACCCGGGCGTCCTCATGGATGAGGACCCGCTGGCGCATCTGCGGCACATCAAGACCGCCCCTCCGGTGGCCGAGGAAGTGGACCGCTGCGTGTCCTGCGGCTACTGCGAGCCGGTGTGCCCCAGCAAGGACATCACGCTCACGCCGCGGCAGCGGATCGTCACGCTGCGGGCCATCGAGTCCGCCCGGCTGGCCGGTGATGTGGCGCTGGTCAAGGAACTGGAAAAGGACTACGACTACGAATCCGTGGACACCTGTGCCGTGGACGGAATGTGCCAGACCGCCTGCCCCGTGGACATCAACACCGGATCGCTGGTGAAACGCCTGCGGAAGGACGACGCCGGCCCGCTCGCCAACGGCATCTGGAACGTCGCCGCCAAGCACTGGGAGGGCGTAACCCGGGGTGCTTCACTGGCATTGACGGTGGTCAACAGGCTCCCGGCAGCCGTTATCGCTCCGCCCAACAAGGCCGCGCGGGCAGTGCTGGGTAAAGACACGGTTCCGCTGTACTCGGCCGAGCTGCCGGGCGGCGGTTCAGTCCGGAAGCGTCCGACGCCGGCGGGAACGGTTGACGCCGTCTACTTCCCCGCCTGCGTGGGCACCATGTTCGGCCCCGCGGGAGCAGGTAACGCTGAGGGACAGGGCGCTGGGGGACACGGCGCCGAAGGAACGGGAAGCCAAGGACCCGGGGTTCAGTACAGCTTCGAACAGCTCTGCGCCCGGGCCGGGCTCACGCTCCTCGTCCCTGAAGGCATCGACGGCCTGTGCTGCGGCACCCCCTGGTCCTCCAAAGGCATGGCTGCCGGGCAGGCGACGATGCGGGAGAAGACCCTCGCCGCCCTGCGCGAAGCAACCCGGGACGGAGAGCTGCCCATCGTCTGCGATGCCTCCTCGTGCACAGAGGGGCTGCGGCAGGCGGTGGAGTCGGACACACCCACACCAGGTCAGCGAGCCCTGCGGATGGTTGACGCCGTCGACTTCGTTGCAGAACGGATCCTTCCCGGGCTTCCTGATCACGGGAAGCTGGAGTCGCTGGCCCTGCATCCCACCTGTTCCTCCACCCGGATGGGCATTAATGATGCACTCGGTGCCGTGGCCGGCGCAGTGGCTGAGCGGGTCGAGGTCCCCGAAAACTGGGGTTGCTGCGCCTTTGCCGGTGACAGGGGCATGCTGCACCCGGAGCTGACGGCCTCGGCCACGGCGAAGCAGGCAACGGAGGTGGCGGACATGGGGGCCACGGCCCACGCCTCCTGCAACCGGACCTGCGAACTGGGTATGACGCGGGCAACGGGTTCCCCATACCGCCATGTGCTCGAACTGTTGGAGGAGGTCACCCGCTGACCTGGGCAGCATCAGCACCCCGGCGCTGATGCGCGCAGTCCCGTCACGCGAGCGGATCAGCGCAATGTCAGTACCCGGCGGCGATCCGCGCAGTCCCGTCAGGCGAGCGGATCGGCGCCCAGCACGGGGGCGTCATGGAGGGTGTCAGCGCAGCGCATCCTCCACCGCGGCCAGCAGCGAGTTGAACCGGGCGTTGGTGGGTAGGTCATCGATGAGGACCGCCCGGCCGTCCGGATCGCCCAGCGGGACCTGCCAGTTCGGATACAGCGCCTCGGTGGTTCCCGGCTGGTTCTGCACGCGCCGCTCCCCCACGGCGTCAACCAGGGCGACGCCGAGCAGGACCGACGGCGACTGGGCCAGCAGGCGGTGCAGCGCTTCGATGGTGCGCTCCTCGGTCCCTGACGGAACAGCGCCCGGAGCTGCGCTTTGGTCCACGCCCTCCGGCAGGAGCCCCCGTTCGCGGAGCAGCCCCATCATCTTTTCCAGGGTGGCCACGTGCTCAACCCGCTCTTCTGCCTCGGACCGCTCCAGCAGGCCCAACCGGCTGCGCAAGCCCACATGGTCACCCGCGAGGTAGCCCGCCGTAGGCGGCAGGTCGTGGGTGTTCACGCTGGCGAGGGCCTGGGTCCGGTACTGTTCGGGCGGCAGTGGCGAGTCGCCGTCGTTCTCGAACCAGAGAATCGAGGTCCCCAGGATGCCGCGGGCGGCAAGGTAATCACGCACCCACGGCTCGAAGGTACCGAGGTCCTCGCCGATCACTACGGCGCCGGCGCGCTGCGCCTCAAGCGCCAGGATCCCGATCAGCGCCTCGTGGTCGTACCGCACGTAGGCGCCTTCCCGCGGGGAGTTTCCGGCCGGTACCCACCACAACCGGAAGAGGCCAAGTACGTGGTCCACGCGGATGCCGCCGGCGTGGCGGAGGACGGTGGAGAGCATGTTGCGGAACGGAGCGTAGCCGGCCTCTGCCAGCCGGCCCGGATGCCACGGCGGCTGGCTCCAGTCCTGGCCGAGCTGGTTGTACATGTCCGGCGGTGCGCCCACACTGACGCCGGGCGCGAGGACGCCGCGGAGGGTCCAGGCATCGGCGCTGCTGAGGTCCACGCCGACGGCCAGATCGTGCACTACTCCCAGTCGCATTCCGGCCCGGCGGGCCGCCAGCTGCGCGCTTTCCAGCTGCTCGTCGCAGATCCACTGTAGCCAGCGGTGGAAGCCGATCCGGTCCGCGAGCTTTTCCCGCAAGGACTCAGCCTCGGGTGAGCCCAGCGCACAATCCGGGTCAGTCCACAACGGATCTCCGGGCGCCACGTCCTCACGGATGGCGGACCAGAGGGCAAAGTCGTCCAGGCCGGACCCGGACATCCTGCAGAACCCGTCGAAGGCCGCCTGCCGTGCCGGCGAGCGCCGGGCGTGGTACAGCAACTCCAGCGCCTGAAGTTTGGCCGCGTAGACGGCGTTCCTGTCCAGGCGGTCCCCGTCCTTGTTCAGGCTGTGGACCTGTTCCTGCAGCCGGTCCACGGCGGCACGCCTCCGTGGTTTGAGGTAGGCCAGTTCCGGGATGGCTTCCACCCGGATGTAGATCGGATTGAAGAAGCGCCGCGTGGACGGGGAGTAGGGCGAGGGCTGGACCGGCGGAACCGGTTCAGCGGCGTGCAACGGGTTGACCAGGACGTAATCGGCGCCCCGCTCGCCGCTCAACGTGGCCAGGTCCGCGAGGTCAGCGAAATCTCCCACGCCCCACGAACGCTTGGACCGCACCGAATACAGCTGGGTGGCCAGCCCCCAGCCGCGCCGCTCAAGCAGCGGCCCGGCAGTTGTGAGCCGCTGCGGAACCACCACCAGCGCACCCTCGGCCGTGACGCCGTCGGACTCTGTGTGCAGGGTATGCCAGCCGAGCGGCAGGTCGGGTGGGAGCGCGAACGTGGCACGGCCGGTGGGGACACCGTCAACGTCCTGCGGCTGGACCCAGATGTCCTGTTGGGCGGCCTCCACCACCCCCGCACCGTCTTCCAGCACGATGTTCAGCTGTGCTGTGGCACCGTCCGGGACGTGGACGGGGACCAGTGCAGTTTCACCCTGTTGGACCACGACGGCGGGCGGCAGCATCCGGCGCCAGGGCGCCAGCTCCGATTCCGCCAGCGCCGCTGCAATGTGCGCGTCGGTCCCGGCCTGGACGCCGAGCGAGGCCAGGACCTTGATCAGGGTGTCCGGCGCGACGCTGTGCGGCAGCCCGTCCCACCCCTGGAAGGAGGTGCCTACCCCGTGTGCGTCGGCGAGCCGCTGCAGCAGATGGTGGTCCACCGGTTCATGACCTGCCGCGTCGGCCGGTCCGGGCGAACCTGGCGTGCCGGCGAGTTGGGTGAACTGGTCTGGAGCCTTCATGGATGTCCGCCTCGTCTGGTGGGATGGGCCTGAACTTACGATGCTGCCTGTTTGCCTGCGTCTTGCTGGTAGTCAACTCCGGGGTTACAAGCCCCGGCAAACCGCTGGTTCCGATTATTGCAGGGCACTGGAAGCCCACGAAAAGGGCTTGCCCAACCACACCTTGAATGACGGGCCATCCAGCCGGGTCCCGGCTACGAACAACTGTCACGGGTTCGTCTGGGTAACCGGACGCTGCCCTGCGGGAATCCGATTGGGTTGCAGGGCGTTAACCCAGATGCGAGCAAAACCGTTGCGCTTCGATCAAGGAATGGAATGAACGCGAAGTTTGTATCAGTTGAGGACGACACCGGAAAGGTCACCCGGTACGCCCGCCATGCCAACGGCGGCGGATTCGTCGCACCGGGAGCGACTGTTGCCGAGAGTGCCCGCATCGGCCAGATGACGTACGTGGAGCACGGCGCCTCCATCGGCTCCGGCTGCCGGGTAGGACACGGCAGCTGGATCGACCGGGAAGCGAAGATCGGTGACCGGACAGTAATCGGCGATGGCGTAAGGATCGGCCGCGGCACTGTTATCGGCAGCCGGGCAAACATCGGGAGCCACTCGCGGATCGGTTCCGGCGTCCTGGTGGAGCATGGGATCCATCTTCATGCGGACAGCACAGTGCCCGACGGCGGCGAGGTCCTGGCGGGATCGCGCCGGGCAGTGCGGGTCCCGGCTGCGCGGACGCCCGCCGCGCGGACGCCTTCTGCGAAGACGCCGGTGGTGCGGACGCAGGCTGGGAAAGCGGCTCCGCGGTCGCCTGCAGTGAAGCCGCCCGCCGAGCAGCGCCCGGCACGTAAGTCCAAAGGCCGGATGGCCGCATAGCTCCCCCTGCCGACCGGCAGGGGGCAATTTTACGAAAGGGATCACTCCATGGTCAGGGCAATCTGGAACGGACAAGTCATTGCCGAATCCGAGGACACGGTGATGGTTGAGGGCAACCACTATTTTCCGCGCGACGCCGTCAACGCCACCTTCCTCAAGGACAGCAACAAAACCACTGTCTGCTCCTGGAAGGGCCAGGCGAGCTACCACACGCTGGACGTGGGCGGTCAGATGAACAACGACGCCGCCTGGTTCTACCCCGACCCGAAGAAACCGGCGTCGTCCATCAAGGACCGCATTGCCTTCTGGCGGGGTGTGACCATCGAAGAATAGCGCCGTGGTTCAGCAGCAGGATGTCAGCGGCAGGACTTCGGGCAGCAGGCCGTCAGCAGCAGGACTTCGGGCAGCAGGCCGTCAGCAGCAGGACTTCGGGAAGCAGGCCGTCAGCAGGGTGTCAGCGTCCTCAGAAGAGGGCGGGCTGGTTTTCCTCGGCCCCCTCGGGGACAGAATCAGCGGCGATGGGCAGTGCCCATGCTGCCCGGATGCCGGGGAGGCCAGGCAGCAGGTCCTCGATGGTGGACTGACCTTCCAGCACCGGTATGTCGGCCGCCAGGCCACTGGTTTCCATTTCCGCATTTTCCACGCCAGAGAGCATATTCGAACCGGACGGGAGCGGGGCGAAGACACTCCTATGGGAGCCGAATGGGAGCCGATCCGGACCAGCGCGGGTCCGAACGGCACCCTGGGCCCCCGCCCGCCTGCACCACTGACTAGGCTGATCTTTTATGAGCCTCGTTTCCACACCGCTGGGCAGCGTCCGCGGCACCCGGCAGATCCTTGAGGGCCGCCCCGTGCACAGCTTCACGGGGGTCCCGTATGCGGGATCACCTGCCGGCCAACGCCGTTTCCTGCCGCCGGTTCCCCTGCGTCCCTGGGAAGGTGTCCGCGACTGCACCGCACCGGGCGCCATGGCGCCGCAGAATCCGGACGACTTCACGCCGCCGTCGGCCGGTTTTGCCACCCTGTGGGACGAGGCTGCCTGCCTGAACCTCAATATCTGGACCCCGGCCCCGGATGGCGCCGGGCGGCCGGTGATGGTGTGGATTCACGGCGGCGCCTACGTCACCGGCTCAAACAACGGCAGCATGCACAACGGCGGGCCGCTGGCTGCGGAGACGGACGTTGTGGTGGTGGCCATCAACTACCGGCTGGGTGCCCTTGGGTTTTTGCACTTGCCTCAGCTGCTGGGTCCCGGGTTCGAAGACTCCTCCAACGCCGGGCTCCTCGACCAGGTGGCGGCATTGCGCTGGGTTGCGGGGAACATCGCCGCGTTCGGCGGGGACCCGGCCAACGTCACTGTCTTCGGTGAGTCCGCCGGGGCGGCGGCTATTGGAACCCTGCTGGGCATGCCGGCGTCGGACGGGCTGTTCCGCCGCGCGATCATGCAGAGTGGCACCGCCGAGCGGTTCAGGACTCCCGCCGGGTCCGCCGAAGTGACCCGGGACTTCCTCCGGCTGTGCGGGCTGGACGAGGCGCGTGCGGCCGAACTGTTCACCCTGCCGGCTGCCCGCCTCCTGGCGGCCCAGAAAGCACTCATAGATGCCGCCGCGCCGCACAGCTTCGGCGTTCCTTTGCCGTTCCAGCCCACGGTGGGTACGCCGGCACTGCCGGAACCGCCGCTGGACGCGGTCCGGAACGGCCATAATTCTTCGGTGGACCTGTTGGTGGGCACCAACCTCAATGAGGGCTCGTTCGCGGTTGAAATGCGCCCGGACTACCCGAGCGACCCGCCGCGTTATGAGGACCGGGTGGAGGTGGTCCTCGGCGGATATTTTCCGGATCCTGCCGGGGCGCTCCCCAGCTTCGCGGCTGCCTTGGCTGACAGTCTGGGCAAGGATCCAGACGGGCGGGAGCAGCTGGAGGCCTGCCTGGCCGATGTGCAGTACCGCCAGCCCAGCAACCGGCTGCTGGACGCCCGTCAAGGATCGGCCGGCTCCACCTTCAGCTACCTGTTCACCTGGCCGAGCCCTGCGTTGGGCGGAAAGCTGGGCGCCTGCCACGCCCTCGAGATCCCGTTTGTGTTCCGGCAGACCGGCAACCGCGAAGCGCGCTTCCTGACCGGCGGCACAGCACCGAAGGACCTGAGCGGGATGATGAGCCGGGCCTGGGCCGCCTTCGCCCGGGCCGGGGCTCCGGAGGCGCCGGGCATGCCGGAATGGCCACGGTACTCAGTTCCGGAACGGCACACCATGATTCTTGACGGGAAGCCGGGAGTCGACGCCGATCCGCGGGCTTCCCTCCGCGAGTTCTGGCTGGGCTCAGCGGCCCGCGAGGGAGTTCAGGGTGTCCCGGATGCCGTTCAGCGCAGGATCGCGCAGTGACATAAACGCGGGCCTCAGGAGCGGCTGGAGGATCTTTGCCGGGCCTTTGATGTCAAATTCGGCGGTGTAGGTGACCAGCGATCCCTGGCCGGAGGGGCCCACATCTATGGAATCGAAGGCCGTGATGGACTTGTTCTCGCCGCGGAGCTTGATGTGGCGTTCGGTCAGTTCGATCACTTCGTACTCCAGCGACTGGCGCTTGCCACGGAACTCCGATTCCGCGTGGTACCGGTGCCCCACCGCGACAGGCCCGGGAGTGAGCTTGTCCATGACCGGGGTGCTGGGGTCCCACTCGCTGGTGTTTTCAAACTCCGAGAGGAAGGCAAAGGCCTTATCCGGAGACAGTTTTGTTTCGATGGAACCCTCGACTTTGATCATCCATCCAGTGTAGGAACCCGAGGCCTCCAGCACACCCCTCCAGGCCCAGGGAATGCCAATCTCTGTCCCGCCCACACCGCCAGGAGCACGGCGATGAGCAACAACCCGGCCTCGCCGAGGTCAACGGATCCCAGCCAGCTGCTGATCGGATCGCCCCAACCAAAGGCAGCGTTGATGAAGCCACCGAGGGTGATCACGGCAATGAACAGGGCCGAGAGGGCGGAAATCCCCGTCACCGCGGCGTTGAAACCCAACGTACGGCGGGGATCGTCCAGAGCCGAACGGTACAGCCGCATCATGGCCACGCCGTTGAGCGAATCGCAGAGCGTCATGGCCGCCGTGAAGGCGAGGGGAAGCGCAATCAGGGCGAGGAGCGAGACGCCGGCCAGCGAGGCCGCCGTCGTCATCATCAGCAGGCCGATGGTGGTGGCGGTGTCGAAGCCCAGTCCAAACAGGAAGCCGATGACGTAAATGTGGCGCGGCCGGCGGACCCGTGCCAGCGGCTTGGCAAGGAGCCTGGCGAGGAACCCCTGTGCTTCAAGATCCCCGGGCGCAATGTCACCGCCGGAGCGTGATCTCCGGAGGACGCGGGCGGCGCGGACAAAGGCAGAGCCGTTGAACAGCCCCATCGCCAGCAGGAAAAGCCCGGACACACCGCTGCCGATCAGGCCAAGCACCAGGCTGCCTGCTGACCCTTCCCTCACCAGCTCCCCCATCACCCCGGCGCCGGCAATGACCAGAACGCCCGCCAGGATCACCACGGAACTGTGCCCCAGGCTGAACGCGAACCCCACGCTGACGGGATCCTGCCTCCGGGCGACGAACGTGCGGGTGGAGTTGTCGATGGCGGCCAGGTGGTCCCAGTCGTAGCTGTGCTTGACGCCGGCGAGGTAGGCGGTGAGCACCAGGCCCAGGGCCAGCGGCTGGCTGCCGGGCGCGGTACCGCTGAGCAGAAGCACGACGGCGGCCGCATGCAACGCGGCAACGGCTCCGAAGGTGAACAGCAGCCGGGTCCGCAGCGGAAGGGTCTCCCGGTCCCGGCAGAGCACGCCAAGGTGGCTCAGTGCAGTCATGTGTACCTCCTCGGGTCAGGGGTACGCACCCTCACCAGTACCGTCTCAGAAGGTGGCCCTTCTGTAGCTTCGCCGGACTGTCATCAGAGTAGGCCGCCCACGTTTCGCGGGAGTTTCAGGACCGGGTTTGCCGGCGCAGGATGAAGCGCTGGACCTTGCCGGACGGTGTCTTGGGGAGTTCGTCGACGAAGTGGATGCGCCGGGGAAAGGCGTGGGCAGCGTATTGGGTTTTGACGAGGGTCTGCAGTTCGGTGACCAGGGCCTCGCCGCCGGAGGCATCCGCGGTGAGGACCACGTAGGCTTCCAAGACCTCGCCGCGGAGTTCGTCCGGCGCTCCGATGACGGCTGATTCGAGCACGGCGGGGTGCTGGGACAGGACGCTTTCGACGTCGAACGGTCCGATCCGGTAGCCGGCCATGATGATCACGTCGTCGTCCCGGGCGGAGAAGTAGTAAAAGCCGTCCTCATCCACCATTCCCGCATCCCCGGTGATGTACCAGCGGCCGTCCTCGCTGAAACGCTCCGCGGTTTTCTCCGGCGCGTCCCGGTAACCGGTGAACCACATCATCGGGCTGTTGGCCGTGTCCACCGCTACGCGTCCCATTTCCCCCGGTGCGGCAGGTTCGTTGGCCGAGTCCTTGAGCACAGCGCAGGTCCAGCCCGGCAGGGGGTGGCCCATCGAGCCGGGACGGAGTTCCTGGCGGAGGTCATCATGCCAGGCGTTGATGATCATCATCCCGTGCTCGGTCTGCCCGTAGTGGTCCCGGACGGGGACGCCGAACGTGTCCTCGGCCCAGGAGATCACCTCGGGCGTTAGCGGCTCCCCCGCGGAGGACGCCCGGCGGAGACGGACACTCTTTGCCGCGGCCGGTTTGGAACGCATGGTGCGGTACACAGTGGGTGCGGCAGCGAAGTTGGTCACCTGGAAATGTTCCAGGACGGCGAAGCTGAGTTCCGGGTAAAACCCGGCATGCAGCAGCAGGCTGCGGCGGCCCGCCGCCAGCGGTCCGAGGATCCCGTAGTACAGCCCGTAGGCCCAACCCGGGTCAGCGGCGTTCCAAAACACGTCATCCGCGCGTACATCCAGGCCACATTCGATGTACTGGCGGAATGCCGCCAGAGCCCGGAGCGGTACGGGCACGCCCTTGGGCGCCCCGGTGGTCCCCGAGGTGAAGATCAGCACCAGGGTGCCGTCACCACCCACAGCTTCGGCCGGGATGCCCGGTTCATGGGAGGCCAGCAGCTGGTGGAGGGAAAAGTCATCCCCGGCGGCATGGTCCCCGGCGACCACCACTGCAGCTGCCGTTTCCTGGATCTTGCCGCGCTGGTCCTCATCGGTGATGACCACCTTGGCGCCGGAGGCATTCAAGCGCAGTTCGATGGCGGGCCAGGCGAAGGCCGTGAACAGGGGCACGTGGACGGCCCCGCGCCGCCAGATCGCCAGGAGCATCACCACCAGGTCAGCGGATTTACCCATCAGCGTAGCCACGGCGTCGCCGGGCCCCACTCCAAGTCCGGCAAGGGCAGCAGCTCCGCGCTCGGAACGCTCCCGCAGCTGGCCGTAGGTGATGTCCGTACTGGAGAGGTCCGCTTCGATGAGGGTAAACGCTACGGCGTCAGGCTGATGCCCATCGCACAACAGCCCGGCGGCGCAGGCATCCTCCCCCGTGTACATCCTGAGGGCGGCCTCGACACTGAGGGCTGGTGCAGACATAGAGGACTCCTACAGACGTTGACAGCCGGGAGGCCAGCCGTCCGGCTGGCCCGGCGCCGTTGACGGGATTATGCGTTATCTTCCCCATCCTAGGACCTCGCCAAAGCATCGGGTTTCCTGATTTATACAGATCATCTTTCATCGCTTTTTCTTACCTGATTGCCCTTCCATACTGGAACTGAAACAGCCGCCAGAACTTCACCCCTTTCAGAGAAAGCCCGGGTCATGCTGAAAACCTCCGGTCAGAATCACGCAGAACAACTACCCGTGGAGTCAGCGGCCGCCATGCCGGGGACAAGCACGATCGGTGATCGCTGCAGCGGCGGGGATGACTGTTTCTTCTGCACCTGCCCGGAAACCGATTAAGCGCTGCTCAGCGGGCTTCCAGCAGCTGTTTCAGCCTGGCGAGATCCTTCCGCATTTCCCGGCGCATCATGGGCGCCATCACCAAACCGGCCACGCGGGAAAACCCTGCCGGACTGCCTGTATTGCGCAGCACCATCCGCGTCCGGCCCTCCCCGGCGTCCTGCCACGTGTAGGTGGTCTGCATGGGAAAAGGCCCCTGGGCAGTTTTCATGGTCAGTGATGCGCCCGGGACGAACTCCGTGAACTGATAGGTGTATTCGAGCGTCCGGCCAAGGAAGTGCGCCACAAAAGCCACACGGGAGCCAACCCGCTGCGGCGGCTCCGTTTCCCACCAGACGGATGCGATATTGCTGTACCAGTCCGGCGCGTTGCCGGGGTCAGCGGCGTACCCCGCCACCTCCGGCCGTGGACGGTTGATCACGGTCTCGGCCTGGACATCAACCACGGGTTTCTGCTTTCATCTGCAACCGCTGGTTTTCACGGGGCTGATTCCCTGACCCTCAGGACAAATCCCGCTTCGACGTGGAGGCCCTCCCCGGCCGGCTCCCGCCCCTCGATCCTGTCGATCAAAAGGGCCACGGAACGCTCGGCGATCTCGTCCATGCCAGGCGAGACCGTAGTGAGCGACGGCGATGCGAACTTTGCCTCGTCGATGTCGTCGAAGCCTGCTACAGCCACGTCCCCGGGCACGTCCACCCCGCGGATGAGCAGTTCGTGCATGGCGCCCAGGGCGAGGGCGTCGTTCAGGCCGAATACGGCGTCGAACGCGGTGCCGCCTTCCAGCAGGCTTGAGACGGCGGCAGCGCCGCCGTCCCGCCGCCATTCACACGGTGCTACAAGGGAGGGCTCGAACGGTATGCCGGCTCTGTCCAGCGCTTTGCGGTAGCCGTTCAGACGGAGGCCTGCCGTGCCGGCCGATTCGCCGGCCTGGGCGCCCACCACCGCAATACGACGGCGCCCTCCCGCCAGGAGGTGGGCCGTCACTGCCTGCGCTGCCTGCTCGTTTTTCATGGTGACCAGATCGAACCGGGAGTCCACAATGTGCTCCCCGAGCATCACCACAGGCTTGCTGCCGCGGTGGGAGGCAACGGCGTCGGCGTCCAAGGCCAAAGGCGTAAAGAGCAGCCCGTCGGTCAGTTGCCGGAGCGGGCCCTGAAGCGCACCAAGTTCGTTGCCCGCCTCGGCCCCGGACTGCTCCACGAGGACGCGGTAACCCCGCGACGATGCCACGGTCATCAGCCTTGAGGCGAGCTCGGCGTAGTAGGGAGCCGACAGATCCGACAGGACCAGGCCCAGCATCCTGGTCTTCCCGGAACGCAGGCTGCGGGCGGTCAGGTTGGCCTCGTAGCCCAGCTCAGCGATGGCGTCGTGGACCTTCTGCTTCGTGGCAGGGCGGATGAACTCATAGTCGTTAAGGACGTTGGAAACGGTCTTCAATGAAACGCCCGCTGCCCGCGCGACGTCGTTCATGGTCACTGCCATTGCGGCTACTTCCTTCCGGGCCTGCCGTCAGCCCTTGGCCGCCTTTGCGGCCGCCTTTGCAGCCTGCTTGCTGGCACGCACCTTGACGAGCGACTCCGGATCCACAATATCGGCCACGGACAGGAACGCGTCAGCCTCGCCGTAGTGGCCGGCAGCTTCACGCCAGCCCGGAGCCTGGAGCCCGCACTGCTTGCCCAGGAGGGCGAGGAAAATCTTTGCCTTCTGCTCCCCGAACCCGGGCAGGGCCTGCAGGCGGCGCAGCACCTCTTTGCCGTCGGGCCCACCCTTGGTCCAGATGAGTGTGGCGTCGCCCTCCCAGTCCCGCTGGACCGTCTCGGCAAGCGCCTGGACCCGGCCGGCCATGGAGCCCGGGAACCGGTGCACGGCGGGCCGTTCCTTGAACACCTCGACGAAGGCCTGGGGATCGTGGGCGGCTACGGCGGCCGGCTCGATCGAACCGAGGCGGGCCCGGATTTTCTCGGGTCCGGCAAACGCCGATTCCATGGTCACCTGCTGGTCCAGCAA
>NZ_QAIQ01000361.1 GCF_003061105.1 Arthrobacter sp. HMWF013 | reverse complement strand
AATGCAGGCGTAACGGATCTTCGGGACGTGCACGCCTCTTGCCAACCAGTCCGCGCCGAGCGCTACGCTAATCCAAAGGGGGGGGAAATGACGACGAAACCTAAGGACCGTAGCGGGGCGTGGGCCGACTTCGGCACCGGCGTCCTCGCTTGGATCAGCGGCGCAGCGGTGCTCGGCTTTGGCGCATGGTTGCTCTTCGGCCAGCCCGACCTGACTGGGGCGTCTAACGGAGATCGACAGACCCGCACCTCTCAGCGTCCCGTTCAGTATGTTGATGAGGAATACGAGCCCAGCGACCAGGAGATCGAAGAGGCGGTACAAGAGTCGCGGGAGAAAGTCTTCGGCAAGGGGTGGTCATGTTTCTACGACCCGACCATGAACGAGAATTGGCACGACGACGTGCGCTGCACTAATGGAGCAAAATCGTATCGCCCCATCCTTCTCGCCGACCGGGGGTTTGTGACCGAAGAAGACATGCGCGCGGCCGGTCAAGACTATGAGAACCACCTAAACTCCGGCGTCAAGCCCTAAGAGGTTCCGCCGGTAGGTGAGGTCGTGCTGGATTTAACGGCGCAGGCACAAGCTTTGATAAACACGTGTTTGTCTAGAACCAGTGTTGCCTCGGGAAGCTTGTGCCTGTCGTCCCATCACCCGTCATGAATCCCCTCTGGGCCCAATTCGAGGCCCTGATTCCGCCCGTGATCGACACCCATCCTTTGGGGTGCCACCGGCCCCGGGTGTCGGACCGGGTCGTGTTCGACAAGCTTGTCCAGGTCCTCGTGCTCGGGGTCATGTACGAGAAGATCGCCGATACGTCCTCCCAAAACGAACGCTGTGTAAGGACGGGGGCTAAATCCGCACCGCGGTCAGTTGCCCCTGAAGATCAGCTGTTCTACCTGCTCGGGTTCAATGCTGAGGTCTTGTGCCCATTCGGTCATACAAGCCGTGTACTTGCGGTAGCTGCCGGCGCTGTGCCAGGTAAGCCACAGGGTGAACCGTCCCGGGAATCATTCCGCCTGTTTGTTGGCGGCGTCGTCGGGTAACGGGCCGGTTTGTAGATCA
>NZ_QAIQ01000360.1 GCF_003061105.1 Arthrobacter sp. HMWF013 | reverse complement strand
CCTGTTGCCTCATTGCAATACCTCCGGGAAGACTGATTCGTTGCCTCATTTGAAAACCTCCGGTTTAGGGCTACGTTGACTCAGTGAAAAACCTCCGGGTCCTCAGTGGTTCCAGGCCCTGTTGATGGGTTTGGCCGCGGCGGGTTGTTTGGCCTTGGCGAGTGTTTCCAGCTGAGCGGTGAGTGCCAGGATCTGGCGTGAGAGCGCAGCGGGTTTGATCTGTTTGAAAACGGTGTTCATGCCGATGATCGGGCGTTTACGCATCCTCGGGTGACGGATGGCCCGCTGGTGGGGTGTGGCCGGCGCGTCGTGCTTCTTGATCACTTTCGCGCCGTGCCGGTGCTTCTCGATGAGCTTTTGCTGGGGCAGCAGGTAGTTGGTCAGGATCCGGTCCAGCTCCCAGATCTCGTTGAGTTTCTCAAGCTCCGCGGGGGTGTCGTAGCGAAGGTAGCCGACGAGTTCTCTGACCCTGGCCCAGTTCTTTTGCTCCACGTGGGCGCCGTCATTCTTGTTCCCCGGCCGGGACCGGGTGAAGGTGATCTGCTGGGCATGGCAGTAGGCGAGCAGGTGGTCGTTGATGAATTCAGAGCCGTTGTCCGAATCGATCCCGATGATCGGGAACGGGAACACGGCGGCGACGTGTTCAAGGGCCTCGAAGACCCATTTGGCGGCCTTGTTACGCACAGTCCGGTTCACCGTCCAGCCGGTGCAAATATCGGTCACTGTCAGGGTGAAGCAGAATTGCCCGAAGCTGTTCCCGCCTTCATGTCCGACCAGATCGATCTCCACGAATCCGGGCACGGCGTCGTCCCACTCGGCCCAGGTCCGGACCGGGATCTGGGATTTCAGGAGCGTCCCGGGCTTGGTATGGGACCGTCCCCGCGGGAAGAGTTTCGCCCGTTCCCCGGCGAGTTTGCGGTCAATGGTCGCCGCGCTCATGCGCACCAGCAAATCGGCCTGGCCGTCGGTGATAACCAACTCCTTGTCCCGGCGCAACAGCGGCACCAGAACCGGCAGCATCGGGGCCAGGAGCCTGCCGGCAGGGGCGCGCAGCACCGCCCAACACGTGATCAACGGCGGCAACAGATCCGGGCCGTAGACAGGGGTCCGGCCCGGTCTGGGCCTGACGACTCTCAGGACCAGGGCTTCCCGCAGGGCCGCCCGGGCGTAATCGCGGTGCCATCCGGTCAACTCCACCAGCTCGTTCAGAATCCGGGATTTCCCCCCACGATCCGCGCTCTTATAGGCGAGGGCTTTCTTCTTCGTCACAGCCTGCCGCTGGACCATCGTTAGCTCCATGAAAATGGGCATAACCCGCATCCGCTGCCACCCCCGGAAACCACGCCGCCAAGCGGAGGTTTTCAAATGAGGCAACGTATCCGGCTACGCGGAGGTTTTCTATGAGTCAACGCG
>NZ_QAIQ01000359.1 GCF_003061105.1 Arthrobacter sp. HMWF013 | reverse complement strand
TGGTGGGGGTAGGTCCGGGGGCGTTCGCCGCGGGGCATGCTCCAGCCGGTGACCTTCCGGCCAATCAGTTCAGCCACGAGCTGGGACGTGTGGCCGCCGCGGTTCCGGCGGACGTCCACGATCAGGCCGTCGAGGGCAGTTTCCGTATCGAGGTCCCTGTGGAGCTGCGCCCAGCCGTTGGCCATCATGTCCGGGATGTGAAGGTAGCCGTACCGTCCTCCGGAGGCCTCCCGGACGGTCCGGCGGTTGGCGGCGACCCACTCCTGGTAGCGGAGGCGTTCCTCGTCCCTGACCGGGACGACGGCAATGCGCCGCTGCTCCCCCGCCTTGGCCCCATGGCCCGGACCGTTTCGGAGCGTGAGTTCCACTGCACGGCCTGCGGCACCGACCAGTTGCATGGCCGGCGTCACTGTGGCGGACAGCGGCACCCCGTCAATGGCCAGCAACACGTCTCCGGCCAGGGCGCCGGCGCCGGGCCGCGTGAGCGGGGAGGTGGCCAGCGGATCCGAGGATTCGCCGGCCAGGACGCGGCTGATCTCCCAGCCCGCCGCAGTCAGGGCGAGGTCGGCGCCAAGCCGGCCCTGGCCGTTGCTGCCGTTCTCGGTCACGGCGGCAGGCTTGACGTAGGCGTGGGACGTGCCGAGTTCGCCGTGGAGTTCCCAGAGCAGGTCCACCAGGTCATCGTGGGATCCCAGCCGGTCCACCAGCGGACGGTACCTGTTGTGGATCGATTCCCAGTCCTGTCCTGCCATATCCTCGGTCCAGAAGAAGTCGCGCTGCAGGCGCCAGGCTTCGTCAAACGCCTGGCCCCAGACGCTGACCGGGTTCATCATCACCCGGATCCTGCCCAGATCGACCTTCACCAGCTGGCCGGAATCCTCGTCCGCCTTGGCCGTGGAGGGGACTACGCTGACCTGCTTGTCGTTGATCAGCACCACCTTTTTGCCGTCGCCGGAGAGCCGGTAGCTGTCCAATGACTCCACCAGGGTGGCCGATTTCCGCCGCGCCAGGTCGAACCGGACCAGGTTCGGCCGCGCGTCCTTGTCGTCCTTGCTTGCCTTGCCATCGCCGGTCACGCCGGCAAGGGCCCAGTCCAGCCACAGCAGTGCATCGTCAGTGGCGGTCAGGGAGGTGTAGTTTCCCTGCGGACCCGGGACGCCGATGACCCGGTGGGCCAGCCCCTCCGGGTCCACCTGGACCGGGGCGGTGCCGGCCAAAGCGCCGGTGCTGTCTTTCTCATCCGGGGCCACGGCCGGCTCCAGGTCAACGGTGGGACCAAAGGGCGACGGCGTTGCTGCAGCCAATGCCACGAGGTAGGGCTTGATGGGGCTGGGGAAGGACAGGTCGAAGGAATGTCCGTCGTAGAC
>NZ_QAIQ01000358.1 GCF_003061105.1 Arthrobacter sp. HMWF013 | reverse complement strand
CATCACCACCTACGGTTCCGCGGAAACCTGCGGCGGCTGCGTCTACGACGGCGTGCCGCTGGAAGGCGTGTCCGTCCGGGTGGCAGCGGACGGCCGGATCCTGCTGGGCGGTGACACGGTGGCCGCGGGCTACCTTGATTCACCGGAAAGCACCGACACCTTCTTCGAGGAAGACGGCGTCCGCTGGTACCGCACCAACGATCTCGGCGTGGTGGACGACGACGGCCGCCTGACCGTGCTGGGCCGCGCCGACGACGTCATCATCACCGGCGGCGTCAAGGTCTCCGCTGCCCATGTGCAGGCAGAGCTGGAAAAGTCCGACGGCGTCATGGCGGCTTTTGTGGCCGGCGTTCCGTCCGCGGAATGGGGCCAGGCCGTGGCCGCCTTTGTGGCGGTGGCCGGCGGTGGGGACACCGGCGGCGCGCCCGCGGCGGCCGGGACCACCGGGACGGCGGCGGCTCACGCCGTCGCGCATGAACAGCAATGGCATCAGCGGCTGGGCCTCCTGGCACCGAAAACGGTGCTGACCGCGCCGGAACTCCTGATGCTCCCCAACGGCAAGCCTGACCGGCTGGCGATGATCGAGCGGCTCAACGCCCTGCACGGGGGAAAGTAGAGTAGAGCTGCACCGGCGGCCAGTTCGCAGCCGGGACACCCCAACGTTCCACCGTTCTCCCAACCCAACACGAGGTACTGACGTGGCCACAGCCGCACAATGGATCCAAGGCGCCCGCCTCCGCACGTTGCCGGCGGCGATCGCCCCGGTACTGATCGGTACAGCCGCGGCCTACGAAATGGATTCCTTCCGACCCGTCAACGCCGTCCTGGCCGCGCTGGTGGCGCTGCTCCTGCAGATCGGCGTGAACTACGCCAATGACTATTCCGACGGCGTCCGCGGCACCGACGAGGACCGGGTGGGTCCGCTGCGCCTGGTGGGTTCAGGCGCAGCGCAGCCGGAACACGTCAAATATGCTGCGTTCGGAGCGTTCGGCCTGGCGATGCTGTTCGGACTGGCGCTGGTGGTCATCACCCAGAGCTGGTGGCTGATCCTGGTGGGAATCGGCTGCGTGATGGCTGCCTGGGGTTACACGGGCGGCAAGAACCCGTACGGCTACATGGGCCTGGGCGACGTTTTTGTGTTTGTGTTCTTCGGCCTGGTGGCAACCCTTGGCACCACCTACACGCAGGCCGGGCAGATCAACCTGCCGGCCATCATCGGCGCGATCGGCACCGGGCTGATTGCCTGCGCCCTGCTGATGGCCAACAACGTCCGGGACATCCCCACGGACACGCAGGCGGGCAAAAAGACCCTGGCCGTGCGACTGGGAGACAAACACGCCCGCGAAAGCTACGTCCTGATGCTTGCCGTGGCCATCTTCCTCGTGGTGATCCTGGCCCCCGGACGCCCGTGGATGCTGATCGTGCTGCTGCTCATCCCCGCGTGCCTGATGCCGGCCTGGCTGATGATCAACGGCCGCAAGCGCAAGAGCCTGATCCCCGTGCTGAAGCAGACGGGGCTGATCAACCTCGGATACAGCCTGCTCTTCTCAGCGGGGCTGGTGCTCAGCCACGGATTCTAGGCTTCGGGGGCCTTGGCCTCGGGAGCTTTGGGCCCGGACGTGCGGATGGTGACGTCCGGATTCGCGTCCAGGAGGCCGTCTTCGGCATTCGCGTCGGCTACCTCGCCGGCGCTGCGCAGCGGCTTGGCCTTGCCGGAGAACCGGCCATGAAGGGCGGCGGCTGCCTCGTCCCGCTGTTTCTGGAAGAACAGGTAGCTCACTGCGAAGGCGATCAGCGCCGCGCAGATGACTGACAGCAGCGCTCCCAACTGCAGGAACATAAAAAGTACGAAGAGCGGCGCGAACAGCGCCAGCCGGATCAGGGAGTATCTCAGGAAAGCCACCATCCAAGTTTAGCCGCCCGGCCTGAACGCGCGTTGCCTGCGGACGATAGACTTAATGACATGCTCTTCCGTGTGGTTCTCGCTGTCGCTGTTCTCGTCATCTTCGTGTATGGCCTGGTGGACGTGATCCGCACTGACGGCCGCCTGACCCGCGGAATTTCCAAGCCCGCCTGGATCATCGTGATGATCGTCCTCCCGGTGCTTGGCGCCATCCTGTGGCTCCTGATCGGCCGCCCCCGCACTAAAGGACCGGTCCGGCAGGCCGCTGGCCATCCCCTCGCCCCGGACGACGATCCGGACTTCCTCCGCAACCTCGAAATCCGCCGCCGTAAGCAGGCAGAAACCGCCCGCCTGAAGAAGCTCAAGGAAGACCTTGAAGCGAAGGAAAAGACCGACGGCGGCCCTGCAGGTTCCAGCCCGGATAACCCGGGCCCCCATGGCGGGAAGGATAAAGGCCACGGCGGCGCCGCCGGTGACACGTCCAGTCCGGACGCTGACACCCATGACACCGGCGACGTAAAGTAAGTCCCATGGCCCAGCGACCCGACGGAGAAGCCGAATTACCGGCAACGCCCGCCAGGACTGGGACTCCGCCGCCTCCGCCAAGGCCCGGCCTCTCCTACGCAGCACCTGCACCGATCCTGGTCATTCCCCCGGCGCCCCGGAGCGTCGGCGTGGCAAGGACATCCTGGTTGCTGAGCTTCGTCGCCGGCCTCGCCGTGCTCCTCGGCTCATTCTTCGCGCGGGATTCAAACCTGGAGCGGCTCCGGGCTGTCGTTGAGGAGATGTCTCCCGGTGGGGATGCCGACGCCGTCGGCACTTCCTCGGCCATCGTTTTCTGGGGCAGCCTCAGTGCCTTGCTGTTGGTGATTCTGCTCGAAGCGGCGGCCATTGCAGCTGTTTCTGCCCGCCGCGGCTGGGCCCGCTGGCTGATGATTCCGCTTCTGGCCGGCCACGTGATGGCCATGGCGGTGGCCTATGCGTTCCTGGTTCCTGAGGGCGACGCCGGCAGCTATGTTGTGCTGCTCTGGGGTGCCCAGCTGCTCCTGGCGTTCGTCGGCCTGGTGGCGCTCTTTATGCCCTCGGCCGGCAGGTGGCTCAAGACGCGCCGGACCAGCCTGTAGGCGAACCGCGTTCCCGGTAGGGCTTATTGCCGCTGCAGCTGCAGGGCGGAAAATTCCGCAACGATACCCTCGCAGCTGCGCGTCACCACCCGGCACGTCTCCAGTGCCGCACGGTCCGTGAGCGGGTTCTCCGCGACGGTCCGCCACCTTTTCAGGTAGCTCCGGGCCTCTGCCAGGATCTCCTCCGGTGGAGTCTCCGGAGCAAGGCCCACCCTGATGCCGGGGGCTGCTCCCCAGCCACCGATCAGGCGTTCGGCTTCCTCCGCCAACTCGTTGCTGAGAGGAATTCCCGTGGTGCGGATGGTGGCGAGCAGGCGGAGCTCGCGGAATTCGTGGGCATTGGCCTGAACGCGTTCAAGGCCGACGGCCAGCCCTCCGGCACCTTCCCGCGGCACGCTTCGAAGCAGGTTTTCCAGGCCCACCAAAGCGGTCCTGGCCTTCAGCGCCTCGGCCCGGGCCTGGAACTGGCGGGCCACGAGGTCCAACAACGGATCCAGCCCGCTGCGCCGGGCAAGCTCGTGAGCCAGGCGGGTGGGTTCGTCAAAGCCACTCCGGATCAGCACCACTCCCAGCCGGATCCCAAACAAGCCGTACCGTTCCAGCAGTGAGGCCCTGGCTTCGGCACTGAGGCCTTCCGGGACGGTGGCCCTGATGAACCGGTCCGTGGAGAGCAGCAACCGCTCCCGCTCGGACCGGTCCAGCCCCGACAGGAGCCGCAACGACTCGAAGTCTGCCTGGCGCATACTGCGGGCACTTTGCGCCAGGAGCCCTGCTACCGGGACCACCCCCAATGCCAGCTTTCGCAGGCTGTGGTCCCGGCGATACCGCTCGGCGATATCGCCGGCAGACAGCAGGGAATCTATGCGGCCGGCTCCGATCTCATCGGCCCGGGACAGCACGGCCAAGGCATTGACTGTCCCTGACCTGCCTGCCTCCGTGTCCCGGAACGACTCAAGGAACCGCAGGTCCGATGCGTGCAGGTGGCGCATCAGATAGATGATCGCGTCGGCTTCGGAAGGCGCGTCCGCGGGTGTCAGGAATTCGGTGGACCGGGCCGATACGTCCCCGGACAAGGAGGCTATTCCGGGTGTGTCTATCAGGGTGAGCTCCCGCAGGCCCTGCGAGGGCCACTCGACCACCAGGCGTTCCACGTCTTCTGCGCGGGAGCCGCCCAGGACAAACACCAGGCGGCCGTCCACGCGCTTGAACGGCAGGATCCGCGGTTCGCCGACGGCCGGATAGAGCGTTATCCGCGGTGTGTGGCCGTAGCGGTACCAGGTCACGATCCGGGTGCACTCGCCGGTGTCGGTGGGCGCGATCTCCTCACCGATGATGGCGTTCAGTAGCGTGGACTTTCCTGCCTTGACCATGCCCGCCACAGCGACCCTCAGCGGCTCGGACAGCCGCGTGGCATACGCCTGCAATGACGCCACTGCCACGGGGTCGTCAGAGTAGACGGCGAGGGCGTCCTGAAGCAGGTCCGCCACTCCGGCGCTGATGGACGTGCTCATCTGCCCGCCGCAACCGCCTGTGCCGTGCCCGCCTGGGCTGGGCCCGTCGAGTGCCTGCCCGCCGTCGGACTTCCCGCCGTCGGACTTCCCGCCGTCGGACTTCCCGCCGTCGAATCCGTAGCAGCAGCGGCCATACCCGCTGTCCGGCCCTCAGCAGTGGGGCCGGCTTCCGGCTGGACCGCCGTCGAAGACTGAGCCACTTCAGCTGCCACCAGTTCAGCAGCGTGGTGCACTGCGTCGACCTTCTTCAGCTCCTCCTTGATCTGGCGGACCCGCATGTCCTTTTCGAGCCTGTAGACGCTGGCCGCCTTCTGGGCCGCCGTCACCGAATCGGCCAGGGAACGGTGGTGCTCATCCGCGATCTCGGTGAAGTGGTCCCGGGTGGAGCGCTGGACCAGCCGGAGCCGGTCTTTCAGCTGCTTGCCCACCTGGAAGGTGACGTCGTCGAGCTGGCGGCGGACCAGGGCCTTGGCCTCCCCCTGCCGGCGCTTCAGCCGTGCTTCCTTGTCCTCGCGGTACGCCTTGCGGCCCAGGAGCAGCCCTGCACCGACGGACAGGGGGTTGATCAGGGCCATGCCGAAAATCCCGGTCAGGAGGCCGAACATCAGGACCCCTCCGTACGAACCCCGCATCCCGATCAGGACCTTCTGCATCGGGTTGATGCGGCCGTCGTCGAGCCCTGGCATGTCGTCCACCGGGTCCAGGGCGTCCCCGGCGTCGGAGACACGCAGCGCAGGCAGTGCCACTTCGTCCTCCGAGAAGTGCTCAGCCACCTGCGCTGCCAGCCACTGGGCACGTTCGCTCGTCCAGACGAACGTGTCCGAGATCGCGGCAGCGGCACACTCCTCCAGCCACTTGGAGAACTGGGTCCAGGTAGGCCCAGGGTCGCCTTGGTCAATGGCGGCTTCGGCCTCCCGCTGGATGCGCCGGAGACGGTCGCGCAGATCGTACTCCATGTCCGCGATCAGGTCGCCGATGCCGTCATTCAGGGTGATCTGCCAGCGCGCCGAACGCTTTCGCAGTTCGTCAGCCTGGGACTTCGCCTCTTCGAGCGCGGCGATCATCCGTGGCGTACCCTCGGGGTCCTCCAGCGCCCCCAGCTCTGACTGAAGCGAAAGGCGCAGGTTTTCGGTGACGGAAAGCAGGTCCTGGCTGACGGAGCGCCGTTGCAGCCGTTCCGCCTTTCCCACGATTTCCTTCCTCAGGTGGCCGATCAGGCCGGGGAAGCCGGATTCCGCATTCAGTTCAGTGTCCTGCAGCCTGGCCGCCTCAAGGCGCAGGTCCGAGGACACCGGATACAGCGGGATGTCAGGGGAAACCTGTGCCAGGTGGCCGCGGTCCAGTTCGGCAACCCTGCGCCATTCGGGGTACAGGTCAGTCTTGGACAAAACGCCCACCACGCTGGGGGTGATGCGCATGGCCTGCCGGAGGAACCGGATCTCCGGCTCGGTGTATTCCTGGGATGCATCCGAAACGAGGAGCAGCGCATCAGCCGATGGCAACGCCGTCAGGGTGCTCAGGGTATGGGTGGACCCCAGTCCGCCAACGCCGGGCGAATCGACCAGGGTCAGGCCTCCGGCCAGCACTTTGCGGGGGAGGAACACCTCGGCGGCCACAAGTTTCTTGGCATTGCCGGGGTTTCCGCGTTCGGAGACATACGCGGCCAATTCGTTGATCCTAATGGGCTGGCGTTCGGGTTTCTCATCGTCGCCGGGGTCAGTGTCTGCCTGCGGGAGCAAAATGAAGGCCGACGCCGGATCACCGTGCCGGACCACTGTGGGTACGGAGGTGGCGATGTCGTCGTCAACCGGGCACACAGGCGCGTTCACCAGGGCGTTGATCAGTTTGCTCTTGCCCTGCTTGAACTCCCCCACCACAATCACGCGGACGTTTGGGTCCCTAAGCCTGCGGAGCGTCTGGTCCAGGCGCTTTCGAAGGTCGGCGCGTTCCCCGTCACTGACCAGCCCGATGCCCTGCTCCACGAGCTTGATCAGTTGCGCCGCCGTCGCGGTCGCCGGGGACCGTGACGGTCCTGGGGAGCCTGTCTTCGTTGCCAGACCTCCCGGTCGTTGCGTTTCAACCACAGCCAGTCCTTTGCTTCAACTCTCAGTATGGGACGTGGGGGCTACGGCGGGAAGTGCCCGGCAGGGTTTCGAGTCCCTGCCAGGCACTTCCGCTACCCGGGACTGGCGCTAGAGATTCACATCGTCCTCGGCGTTGATCTCGGTGTTTCCAACGTCCTCCACAGCGATCTCCGTGGTTGTCTCCTCCGTGAAGGAGTCCTCGACCTCCACCTCGATCGGGTTGAAGGAGTCAACCACTTCCACATCGTTCTCTGTCGAGTTGTCCTGGAAGGAATCCGCGACATCCACGGCTATATCCGTGTTGGTGGAGTTGTCCGAGTTGTCCTGGAAGGAATCCTGGATTTCCACGTCGACCTCGGTGGTGTTGGTCTCCGAGTTATCGGAGTTGTCCGAGTTGTCCGAGTTGTCCTGGAAGGAGTCGTGGATGTCGACGTCGGTGCTCTCATCGTTGAACGAATCGGCGATATCAACGACGGTGTTTTCCGAGTTGTCGGAGTTGTCCGAATTGTCCGAATTGTCGTTGAACGAATCGTTCGTGGAGTTGTCCGAATTGTCCGAGTTGTCCGAATTGTCGTTGAACGAATCGTCGATGTCGACAGCCAGGTCGGTGTTGAAGGAGTCATCGATGTCCGTCTCCTCGTTGCCGATGTTGACGTCGCCGTTGGCGCGGATCGAGTTGTCTTCGGAGTTATCCACCGAGTTGTCCGTGTTGTAGGAATCCTCGATGTTGTTGGAGTCCTGGATGTCGACGTCGTCGCCGGCAGCCACAGCCCGGTCACCGGAGGCCACCACGGAGTCGTTGTCGAACCACTGCTTCACATCACCGTCGGCCCAGATGTTCTGGTTGACGGACTGGTCGGTGATCGTATCGCGGTCATCAACCTCTGTAGTTGTGGTCGAGGTGTAGGAGTAGTGGTTGACTACGTGGTGGAGCTGCTGGACAGCGTGCGCGTGGTCATCGCCGCCGTGGCGCCCGCCACCGTGTCCGCCGCCTCCCGGAGGGGTGTGCCCGCCTGTGCCGCCGCTGCCACCGCCTGTCCACGACGTGTTCCCGCCGGTGTTGTATTCGCGGTCGAATGAGGAAGCATTCAGGGTAATGGGTGCGAAGTCCAAAACAACCGGCATCGCTGCGTCAACATCTGCGGAGCACACGTCGCCCAAACCATGAGCCTCAAGCACCCTCTCCGGATCGTCCAGGAACTCCTCTGCTGCTTCCCGGCTTCCAAAAAGGCTCATAAGGAACTGGACGAGGTCGTTCGCGAGTGTAGGCATTGGATGTCCTCAATTCTTCTCTGAGTTGCGGATCGCCAGGCATCGTCACCGGGCTTGAGTCAAACGTAAGGTTCTGTCCGCGCACCGGGCATCGGGTCGATTCCCCCTACCGGCCAACCCGCTTCCAGTGCTTTTGCCGGCCCCCACATTAGGGGTACTAGGGGTTCACTCCCGCGGCGGGTCTTCGGGACCCAAGGCAAGGCGCAGCCGGACCAGCAGATCGGAGCGGTTTTCGGCACCCAGGCGCCGGCGCATCCGGGCGATGTGGTGTTCTGCAGTCCGGGGGGAAATGTAGATTGCTTCCCCTATCTCGCGGTACGTCTTGCCTTCGAGGACCAGCCTGGCCACTTCCTTTTCGCGCTCGCTGAGCACTGAACCGTCCTGCTGGACCGCATCCGTGGCATGGTTCTCGACAGCGGCAGGGCGCACCTCGGATCGTCCGGATGAGTTGGGGCTGCCGGAGTTCCCTTGCGGGTGGAGGTCTCGGGCGCAGGACAGGAGCCGCATCATGTCTCTTCGATCGTCCGCCCTGGCCGCTGCGTGCCCGGCCAACCGCGCCCCTTCCCAGGGCATACCCGCCGCATTCAGTGCGCGGGCCGCAGTTTCAACCTCAGCTGCCTGGAACTGTCCGGCGAGGACCGATACCCAGGCCTTGCCGGCACCTGCCAGCAGCGACGCGAGGTGGCTGTGCTGCGCTGCCCGTGCCAATGCTGCAGCGTGTGGCGCCAGATCGGCCGGGCTTTCGTTCAACAGTGCGGCCTGGACCGCCGCCCAGTGCATGGGAACAGCCCACAGCGGCGGCTCCCCCAGCTGCTGCAACAGCTTCCACACTTCATCCAGATAATGCGAGACCCGCCTGCTCTCGCGCAGGCGGGCCGCCGTGATCATCAGTTCCCCCCAAGGCAGGAGGCTGTACAGGTCCACTGACGTGTGGAGCATGGCTTCCCGGGCCCGCTCCCAGGCCAGGACCAGATCGTGGACTTCACCACTCCTGCGGGCCAGGCCAACTTCGAGGGCCGCACAAAGGAACTCATCGCGCGGGACCAGCGGCCAGGGGTTTGCTTTGGAAGCTTCGTTGATGGCCAGGCGTGCTTCCTCCGGGTTGTCCTGCTGCATGGCAGACCACGCCTGGAGCAGGAACAGCCGGGGTTTGACCGCATCGCCGCCCTGCCCCGCCGTCACGGCGGCGCGCAGGATCGTTTCGGCAAGGCGGGGCTCTCCGCTGTGCAGGGCCACCAGCCCGGCCAGCGCGCCCGGAGTATCCGGGAGGGGGATGGTGGCCCCGGCCGCCGTCAACATATCCGACGCGTGGATCAGGACCGGGAGTCCCTGATGCGGATCCGCCGCAAGAGATTCCAGAATGCCTTTGCCCGTCTGCATCTGCGCCACGGCAAGCAGGGTGGGCGACTCCGGGGCAGCACCGTCCGGAAACAGCTTGTCCGCTCCGGCGCGGTTGCCGCACCCGATCATGGCCACTGCGGCAGCCGGAGCGGATGGTCCCACCCGCTCCGGGCCGAGCCAGTTGTACACGTCAGCGCTCCGGGCCAGCATCCCCCGTTGCGCCCAGACGGCGGCGGCGACGTCCATTCCGAGGCGGAGGTCAGGCGGGTCAGGGCACCCGAGCAGCACGTCGATGATTCGTCCGGCGGAGTCCAGGTCCCCCGTGGCCAACGCAGCCTGGGCGCGGCGCGCCGCGGTGCCAACCTCATCGGCTCCCGCCAGCAGGGCCTCGTCATAAAGCTGTGCGGCCAGGCCGGGGTTGTGCTCCAGCGCCCTGTCTCCGGCTTTTTCGAGCTCGGCGGCAACGCGCTGGTCAGCCAACCCGTTCCGCGCCAGTTGACGGGCAAAGTCACCCAGGAGACGGCCGTCAGCGGCAAGATATCCAACCAGCTCCCGTTGCAGGGTATGGATGCGGACCGTCGGCGTCGATGTCAGGAGGGCATGCTGGACGGTGCCCAGAACTGTACCGTCAGGCTGCAGGAGGCCAGACGACTCCGCTCGCGCCACTAAGGCATCGAGGTCTTCCACGGCACCGCCGGCAACCTTGCGCTCCAGTTCGCGCGGCAATGGCCCGGGGAGCATGAAGCCGACCGACAGGGCCAGCAGGAGCTCCCTGACGAGGGCGTTTTCGCCGCGAAGCTGTTCCGGCATGTACGGGAGGCTGCTGGATGCCAGGAGGACTGCTTCTTCCGCCGACGGCTGATCATGGCCCATCATCCGTCAGGTCACGATCGCAGTCGGGGTGGGATCAGCGGTGGGTGTGGGCGCTGGGTCCGTGGTCGGCTCAGGGGCGGGAACTGGTGCCGGGGCCGTGGTCGGCTCAGGGGCCGGTGCCGGAGCGGGTGCTGGAGCCGGCGCAGTTGTCGGCTCAGGCTCAGGTGCAGGGGCCGACGTCGGTGCGATCGTCGGCTCAGGCTCAGGTGCCGGGGCCGGGGCCGACGTCGGTGCGATCGTCGGCTCAGGCTCCGTCGACGGCTCAGGCTCCGGCGCAGGAGTCGTCGTCGGATCCGGAGCGGGAG
>NZ_QAIQ01000357.1 GCF_003061105.1 Arthrobacter sp. HMWF013 | reverse complement strand
GCCCGGCGACGTCGAACGCCTGATCTCACACCTCAACCAGGTGACCACCCTGGGGATCGGTGGAATCCGGAGCGCCTGGACCGGGCTCCGGACGGAGGCGGCCGACGGCATCCCGGTAGCCGGATTCGATGCCGAGGCTGCCGGCTTCTACTGGCTCGCGGGGCAGGGCGGCTACGGCTTCCAGACCTCATCGGCCATGGCCGAGCTTGCAGCTGCACAGATCCTGGCCGGCCAGGGCGCCGGGGGCGGCCATGAAGCCGCGGGTGGTCCGGCATCCCGGACAGCGGACGCGCTCGCCGCCACGCGCTGGTCCATCCGGCGCTGAAGAATGGACTTATGAGCACCCTGATCACCAATATTGCCGAGCTGATGACCCAGGACCTGGAACACCGGGTCCTGGCTGACGCCGCCGTGGTGATCGAGGGCGAACGGATCGCGTGGCTCGGTGCCGCTGCAGCCGCACCGGCGGCGGACACGGTAGTGGACGCCGGTGGACGCGCCGTGCTGCCGGGTTGGGTGGATTCCCACACCCATCTGATATTCGCCGGGGACCGCACGGCAGAGTTCGAGGCCAGGATGGCGGGGGAGCCATACGCGGCAGGGGGTATCGCCGTGACCATGGACGCCACGCGCCGCACCTCGGATTTCGATCTCACCCGGCTGGCGATGGCCCGGGTGTCCGAAGCTGTCTCGCAGGGAACCACCTACCTGGAGACCAAGACGGGCTACGGGCTGGACGTCGAGCACGAGGCACGCAGCGCACGGATTGCCTTCACCGTGGCCGACGAAGTCACCTACCTCGGGGCGCACCTGGTTCCGGCCGGTTCCGATGCCGGGGACTACACCGCCCTGGTCTGCGGCCCCATGCTCGACGCCGTCCGGCCCTATGCCCGCTGGGCCGACGTGTTCTGCGAGGAGGGCGCCTTCACGGCCTCGCAGTCCCGGCGCGTCCTGGAGGCCTGCCGGGATGCCGGCCTGGGGATCCGTGTGCACGGCAACCAGCTCGGTCCCGGCCCCGGAGTTCAGCTGGCAGTGGAGCTGGGGGCGGCAAGCGTTGACCACGTGAATCACTTGTCGGCCGGTGACCTGGCGGCGCTGGCGGACAGCTGGTCCGGCTGGAATGCTGCCGCCGGAACCGGACGCAGGGGGACCGTGGCCACCTGCCTCCCGGCCTGTGACCTCTCCACCCGGGCACTCCTTGCGCCGGGGCGTGAACTGCTTGATGCCGGCGTGCAGGTGGCGCTGGCTTCAAACTGCAACCCGGGCACCTCCTACACCAGCTCCATGGCCTTCTGCGTGGCCACTGCGGTGCTCCAGATGCGGCTCACGGTGCACGAGGCCGTCCGTGCCGCAACGTACGGCGGCGCGCTGGCGCTGCACCGCGACGCAGGGGACGACGCCGACGGCGGCCGGGCGGTGGGTTCCCTCGCCGTCGGACACCGGGCGGACCTGCACATGCTCAACGCCCCGTCGGCGACGCATCTCGCCTACCGTCCGGGCATGCCGCTGACGTACGCTGTGTGGCGGGCAGGTGTCCGGGCCAGATAGCCCGGACCGTGAATCTGACGTAATCTGCACCTTTGGCCTCTGTTATAATCAGGAAGCGTCATCTCTTGGCGAGTTCTGACTCCGAAAGGCCCGCATGACCCGCACTGACCGCCTCACGGCCATCCTGGACCTCCTTGCCAAAACGGGTCAGGTTGAGGTGGAGGAGATCGTCAGCACGCTGGAAGTGTCACCGGCCACCGCGCGGCGTGACCTGGACAGCCTGGCCAAGCGTCGCCTGCTGACCCGGACCCGCGGGGGCGCCACCACGGGAGCGCTGGCCTACGATCTCCCCGGCCGGTACAACCGGGATGACCATGCAGAGGCCAAGGAACAGATCGCGCAGGCTGCGTCGGCACTGATCTGGCCGGGAGCGGTGATCGGGATCTGCGGCGGCACCACCAGCACCGCCCTCGCCCAGATCCTTGCCACCCGGGAGGACCTCAACGCGCCGGCCAACCAGCCCACTCTGACGGTGGTCACCAACGCCATCAACATCGCCGCGCAGCTCGCGGTCCGGCCCAACATCAAAGTGATGGTGACCGGCGGGATCCTGAATCCGCGCTCCTACGAGCTGGTGGGCCCATACACGGACATCATCATGCAGAAGGTGGTTCTGGACATCGCCTTCATCGGTGTCAACGGCATCGATCCTGCGGTGGGCCCCACCAACACCGGCGAAGGCGAAGCGTCAGTTAATGCCCTGCTGGCAAGCCGGGCCAGGGTCTCCTACGTGCTGGCCGATTCGTCCAAGGTGGGGGTCCGGGCCTTCGCCACCATGGACGGCTATATTTTCAACCGGCTGATCACCGACGCCGGCATTTCCGCCCGGGACAAAGCGGCTTTCGAAGCGAACGGCACGGAAGTGATCGTGGCGCCGCGCTGAACGGTGCGCGGAAGATCCCGGTTCAAAACACCACCGGCGGTGCATCCAGGACGGTCTCGTCCACGCGCCGGTCCACCCACTGGCTGAACGGGACATCAAGTTCGTACTTGTCCAGGTCCGTGCGCACCAGGGTCCGCACGTCTGCGTTGTCAGGGTTGTTCAAGGACTCGAAGTACTCCACGGACCAGTGGAACCAGCGCATGCAGAACAGCCGCATCGTCAGCCCGTGGGTCACCAGCAGGGCGTTGGGGGCGTAATCCGGCTTGGACCAATGGCGGTAGAGGGTCTCCATGAAGGATGAGATCCGGTCGTACACATCCGAGCCGGACTCGCCCTCCCGGAAGCGGTAGAAGAAGTGGCCGTACGCATTGCGGAGCTCTTTCTGGTCCTCGATGTCCCCGCTGATCTGGAAGTTTGCCCAGTCCTGCTCCCGTAGCCGTGGCTCTTCGATCACGCGTTCTGTGAGGGGGCCGAGGTTGAGGGCCTCGAGCGTCTGGTAAGCCCTGAGGTACGGGGAGACGTAGACGCAGACCTGGCGGCCGTCCAGCTCCCGCCGGATGCGTTCGCCGGCCGCGGTGGCCTGTGCCAGCCCCAGGGGAGTCAGCGGAATCCGGTAGTCCGGGACGCGGTTGTAGATGGACGTATCCGCGTTGGCGGCGGACTGGCCGTGCCGGATCATGATGATTTTGCCGGGAGCACTCATAAGCCCCAAGCATAAGGT
>NZ_QAIQ01000356.1:2877-16072 GCF_003061105.1 Arthrobacter sp. HMWF013 | reverse complement strand
ATCCCGGACCGCCTGCAGCGCGGTAACGGCCGAGATGGGTGCGGCCGCAGCCCCTTCGAAGCTCAGATTGGCTGGCTTGCGGGCCAGCAGCTTTTCCTTCGCGCAGACGTATTCGGCAAAAGACCCCTCACAGGTGCCGAACACCTCATCGCCTGGCTGGAACCGGGTCACGCCGGCCCCAATGGTTTCCACGACGCCGGCCACCTCCCGTCCACGGACCGGCACCTTCGGCTTCCTCAGCCCGTAGCCAAAGAGCCTGATGAGGTAGGGCAATCCCGTCATGAGGTGCCAGACTCCTTGGTCGACGCCAGCGGCGCGGACCCGGATGAGCACCTCGCCTTCAGCTGGTGCGGGCCGGGCAATCTCCCGCAACTTGAGCACGTCCGAATTCCCGTAGACATCCTGCACGATAGCTTTCATGATGGGTCTCCTTCATGATCCGGGTACTCGCTCGAACCGGAGCCGACGGATGGCGTTGGTGACCCGGTTGGCTTTACCATGGCTGGAAACCGCGTCGGTTGGCAACGATTTTCGCAATTAACCCCAAACCGCCGACAACACAAACGTCAGGTAGATGCCGGCGAGGCCCAGCACCATGGCGAGATAGGCGCCGCAGGTGGTCAGCATCGACCCTTGGCGGAGGCCGAGGTTACTATCAGGCATGGTTCCCCTCACCAATCTCCTGGCGTTCGCCCTGGCGTCGCTGGTCCTCATCGCCATTCCCGGCCCCAGCGTGCTGTTTGTCATCGGCCGTTCGCTCGCCCTCGGGCGAAAGGGCGGGCTCCTGAGTGTGCTAGGAAATGCCCTCGGCATGGTGCCGCAGATCATCGCGGTGGCCTTGGGAGTCGGCGTGGCACTGGCACAGTCGATAGTGCTGTTCACGATCATCAAGTTCGCCGGCGCAGCCTATCTGGTGTATCTCGGCATTCAGGCGATCCGGCACCGGGGCGGACGTACGACGACGACGGCCGGCCGAGTGCCGCCGTCGTCCACCTGGCGCATGCTGGGCGAGGGATTCCTGGTGGGTGCCACGAACCCTAAATCGATCGTTTTCTTCGTGGCCGTGCTGCCGCAGTTCGTTGACTACCGGGCCGGCAGCATCCCGCTGCAGCTTGCGTCGTTGGGCGCGGTTTTCCTGCTGATTGCGCTCGCCTCCGACAGCGTCTGGGCACTGGCCGCCGGCAGTGCCCGGCACTGGTTTGCCCGTTCCCCGAAGCGCATCTCCACCCTCAGCGCCGCCGGCGGAGTCATGATGATCGGCCTCGGCGGAACGCTGGCGCTGACGGGCAGCAAGTCCTGACAACCGCCAACGCTCCCCCACCTCATGAACCGGTCAGAAAAGTGAGAGAGCGTTGGGTCAAAACCTGCAGGAAGTGCCAGAGCGTTGGGTCAAAACCTGCACGAAGTGAGAGAGCGTTGGGTGAAAACCTGCAGGAAGTGAGAGAGCGTCTGGGAAGGGTGCCTGGCGGCGGGGACCTAGCCGACCGCCTTCTTCACGGCACCCGCCTTTTTCACAGCACCCGCCCTGTTACGGCAACGCGTCCGCTACTCCGGGTTCCCGTCAGACGGCGGCGAGGGCGGAGCGCACTGCGGCGGGCATCGGGGTGGTGGGACGGCCGATCAGGTCGCGGAGATCGGAGCCACCCACCTGCAGGTCGCCGCGCGCGATGCCGAGGTCAGAGTCCGCCAGGATGTCGGCGAAGGCCTGCGGCACGCCAAAGCCTGCCAGCAGCCCGGCGTAGTCCCCGGCCGGAAGGTCCTGGTAGGCCACGGTCTTGTTGGACGCAGTGCTGATTTCCAGGGCAAGTTCAGCCAGCGTGAACGAGTGGTCCCCGCCCAGCTCGTAGACCTTGCCGGCCTGGTTCTCAGTTGCAACCAGCACGGCGGCGGCAGCCTCGGCATAGTCCACGCGGGACGCGGCGCTGACCTTGCCTTCTCCGGCGCTGCCGGCGAGGGCGCCCTGCGCCAGCGTTCCAGGAAGCTGCTCGGTGTAGTTCTCGAGGTACCAACCATTGCGGAGGATCGCGAACGGGATTCCGGAGTCCTTGAGGATGGCCTCGGTTGCCTGGTGTTCGGCAGCCAGTTTCATGCCGGTGGTATCGGCGTTGGCAATGCTGGTGTAGGCAATGAGCCCGACGCCCTGGGCCTTCGCGGCCTCAATGACGGTGCGGTGCTGCTCAACCCGCTGGCCTACCTCGCTGCCGGAGATCAGGAGGACTTTGGTGGCGCCTTCAAGGGCCTTCGCCACGGACTCGGCGTCCGTGTAGTCCATGGCCCTGACCTGCACGCCGCGTGCTGCGAAATCCGAAAGCTTCGCGATGGAGCGGCCTGCGGCCACAATTTCCGCTGCCGGAAGCTTGCGCTCCAGCAGTGCCTCGACGACGTGGCGGCCAAGCTGTCCGGTTGCTCCGGTAATAACGATGCTCATGGGTGGTTCCTTTCACCATCTCTAAAGGGGGTCACCCTGCACAACGAGGAACCTGGCAAATAACTTCCTCAGGGAGAGTACGCACTTTAAAGTAAGGTACTAACCCATAGGTTAGGTACACATCTTTCGGTAAGCTAAAGGCATGGCGAACAGCAACCTTGAAGTAAGTCTCCTGCCGGCTCCACTGCCGGTGGACTTTGCCGACGGCGTGTTCCCCGCAGGGTGCCCCAGCCGCACGGTGCTGGACCACATCACCTCCAAGTGGGGCGTGCTGGTCCTGTTGTCACTCTCTGAGGGCGAGCAGCGGTGGAGCGAACTTCGGCGCCGCGCAGAAGGCATCAGCGAGAAGATGCTCGCGCAGACCCTGAAAACCCTTGAAAAGGATGGCCTGGTGCTCCGGAACGCCCAACCGGTCATACCGCCGCGGGTGGACTACAGCCTGACTGGGCGCGGCTATGAACTGACCGCACTGCTGGTCCCGCTGGTCACGTGGGCTTACAAGAATGCCGACGACATTATCAACGGCCAGCGCTCAGCGGCAACTCTGTTCGGGGAGGGCTGACGGGAATGCTTCCAAGTGGTGGCCAGATAAAAAACGAGTACATGTTACTGGTGTGACTGGTGTGAATAGCGCATAACGTATTCCTAAGGTGCCAGCCGTGAATAGGAGGACCATCCTCTGCTGGGAGCGTTCCGGCAACCGCACCGCAGCGAGCGGCCAGGTGCTGCTCCAAGGAGTGGTTTCAATGGTGAAAACGCACGTCCAGGACCTGGCCAGTATGGGCCAGCCGCTTAGCCTGTCGGCCCTCATCGCCCGGGCCATGGCCCGCATCAGCGGCTGGGTCCGAAGAACGCTGGCTCCGAGGAGCCCTTACCGGGTGGGCGATGCGGTGGTGGCAGAGGATCCGTTCAACGGCCGGCGCGAAGGGATAGTGGTATCCCGCCGCGGTCCGAGTGTTGGAGTCGGGACCGCGGCGGGAATTTACTATGTCGACCACCGCCTGCTCAAGCGGCAGGATTAGGTGCCTTAGCGGGCGGACCAGCCGCCGTCCATGGTGTAGCTGGCTCCGGTGACCATGCCTGCGTGATCGGATGCCAGCCAGGCCACCAGGGAGGCCACTTCCTCCGGCTCAACCAACCGTTTGATGGCGGCTTCGGTGAGCATGACCTTGGCGAGGACCTCGGATTCCGGGATCCCATGGACCTTGGCCTGGTCGGCGATCTGCGACTCCACCAGGGGGGTGCGGACATAGCCGGGGTTGATGCAGTTGGACGTCACCCCGCGCTCCCCGCCCTCCAGCGCCGTCACCTTGCTCAGCCCTTCCAGGCCGTGCTTGGCGGATACGTACGCGCTTTTGAACGGGGAGGCACGGATCCCGTGCACCGAGGACAGGTTGATGATGCGGCCGAATCCGCCGGCATACATGTGCGGAAGGGCTGCCCGGATAAGCAGGAACGGCGCTTCCAGCATGAGGGTGATAATCCGGCGGAACTCCACCGGATCAAAATCCTCGATAGGGCTGATGCGCTGGATTCCGGCGTTGTTCACCAGGATGTCGCAGTCCAGGCTCAGGGTAGCGAGCTTGTCCACGTCCAGCAGGTCAACGGCCCAGGCGGTGCCGCCCACCTCGTCCGCGAGGGCTGAGGCGCCGGCAGCGTCGACGTCGGCAACCACCACCTTCGCCCCACGCGCGGCGAGCTCGCGGACACACGCTGCGCCGATCCCGCTGGCACCGCCGGTCACGAGGGCCTTGCGGCCGTTCAGTGTGTTTTCCATAGCAGATCCCGTTCCCATCGTGTCCCTCATTCTTCAGGCGTCAGCGGTTCAAGAGCTCAGCGTGAGCTTGCCGTGAGCAGCCCCTCGCGTTCGGCGTCGGCCCTGTCCACTTCTTCCAGGGCGATGCCTTTCGTCTCCTTAAGGCTCAACACTGCCACCGTGGTGATGGCACACGCCACTACCAGGTAGATGGCCGTGGGAAGCCAGGACCCGGTGTCCTTGAGCCACTGGGTGGCCAGGAGCGGCGCCAGCGAACCGGCGAAGATCGAGGTGACCTGCGAACCCAGGGACACACCGGCGTAGCGCATCCGGGTGGGGAAGAGCTCAGCCATGATGGCAGGCTGCCCGGCGTACATAAACGCGTGGAGGCACAGGCCGATCGTCACGGCGAGGACGATCACAAACGCGTTCTTGGTGTCGAACATCGGGAAGGCGAAGAACGGCCAGGTGGCGCCGGTGATGGCACCGATCAGGTAAACCGGCTTCCGCCCCCAGCTGTCCACGAGCCGTCCCACCTGCGGGATGACCAGGAAGTGGATGACGTGGGCGATCAGGAGCGCCAGAAGCAGCGAGGACGTGTCGTACTTGTGGACGCTCTTGAGGTAGACAATCGCGAAGCTGACCACCAGGTAGTACATGATGTTCTCCGCGAAACGCAGCCCCATGGCCTGCAGGATTCCCTTGGGGTACTTTTTCACCACTTCGAAGACGCCGTAGCTGACGGCCTGTTCCTTCTCCACCAGGGCCTTGGCCTCGAGGAAGATGGGGGCTTCGGTGACGTGGGTGCGGATGTAGTAGCCAACGAACACGATCACGGCTGAGAGCCAGAACGCCACACGCCAGCCCCAGCTGAGGAATGCTTCCGGGCTGAGGGTGGAGGACATGATGTACAGGACCAGGGTGGCCAGCAGGTTGCCCACGGGAACGGCGGACTGGGGCCAGCTGGACCAGAATCCGCGGGACTTGTTGGGGCTGTGCTCGGCGACCAGAAGGACGGCGCCGCCCCATTCGCCACCGAGGGCGAAGCCCTGGATGAAGCGGAGGAACACCAGGAGTGCCGGCGCAAGGTAGCCGATGTCGGCGAAGCCCGGGAGGCAGCCCATCAGGAACGTGGACACGCCGATGATGATGATGGTGAGCTGAAGCGTGGGTTTGCGGCCCAGCTTGTCGCCGATCTGGCCAAAGACGATGCCACCGAGCGGGCGGGCCACGAAGCCCACGGCGTAGGTGATGAAGGCCTGGATGATGCCGTCCAGCTCGTTGCCGGTGGCGGGGAAGAAGTACTTGCCAAAGACAAGGGTTGCCGCAGTGGCGTAGAGGAAGAATTCGTACCATTCCACTACCGTGCCCACCATTGAGGCGGCCACGATCTTCTTAAGTCCGGATCCCTTGGATGCGGGTCCGGCGGCATTATCTGCCGAGCGCTGCTCTACGCTCATTGAGTTTCTCCTTAGTGTCCACTTTGACACGCGCTGTGATCCACAGCACTAATGGCTCCACTGAGTATCCCTGCACAAAGTTGGGCATTCAATGGCCAATCCAGCAGGAGCCATGTGCATAATTGCAGACATGAAGGCTAACCCTGATGACCTGCTGGTGCTCCTTGAGGTGTCCAGGTCAGCAAGATTTACGACGGCGGCGCAGGCCCTGGGGCTGAACCACACCACTGTTTCACGCCGGATCGCCGCGCTGGAGAAAGTACTGGGCGGCCGCGTCCTCGCCCGGGCCGCGGGCGGCTGGGAGCTTACGGAACTTGGAACCGAAGCGGTCCGGGTTGCCGAGCAGGTGGAAGCGGCAGTCAGTGCGCTGGGACCGGCCGGCCAGGTACCGGACCCGATCACCGGCGCCGTCCGCATGACGGCGACTGACGGTTTCAGCGCCTACATCGCCGCCCCTGCCGTGGCCCGGCTGCGCAGGGACCACCCCGGCCTCAGCGTCGAGGTGGTCACCATGACCCGGCGCGCGCTGCAGCAGCGCTCGGGGCTGGACATTGAAGTAGTGGTGGGTGAGCCGCAGGTCCACCGCGCCGAGGCCGTACGGCTGGGCGAATACATGCTGGGGATGTACGCCTCCCGCGCCTACCTGGCGGAGAACGGAACGCCCGCCAGCGTGGCGGAACTGACGGAGCACCCCCTGGTGTACTTTGTGGATTCCATGCTGCAGGTTGACGATCTCGACGCTCCGCGCCGCCTGGTGCCGGCCATGCGGGACGGACTCACCTCCACCAACGTGTTTGTCCATGTGGAGGCCACCCGTGCCGGAGCAGGCATCGGTTTCCTGCCCTGTTTCATGGGTGATCTGCACCAGGACCTGGTCCGCCTGCTGCCGGATGAATTTGCCGAACTTCTGCCCTATTGGATGGTGCTCCGGCCCGACTCAATGCGGCGCCCGGCCGTGGCAGCGGTAGTACAGGCACTCAGGGACCAGACCCTGGCGCATCGGGAAGCACTGCTGGGGCGGGCAAAACCCCGTCCTGAACGGGCCCCTACGGATTAACCAGCGGGGGTGGTGCGGGGTCGTGGCGCACGGGCGAGCCTGCGGCAAAGGCGCGGACCTGGGCGTCGCTCCAGATGTGCGCCGGCACGGCACCGCCCAGGAGCCGCCGGGCAAGCTGCGGGTCGCCGTCGAGCGGGCTGTCGCTCCCGGCCATCACCATGTTCCCGTAACGGCGCCCCTTAAGCATGGCGGGATCGGCGATGATGAGCGTGTGCTCAAAGGTGGCCGCGATGGTGGCCGCGTCCTCGCGGGCGTTCTTCAGATCGGGGGCGTCGCCTGAGTTCACCACGTAGATCCCGCCGGGCGCCAGGACCCGCCTGATGTGGCCGTTGAACTCCGCCGTGGTGAGCGGACGCGGCGTCAGGGATCCGGCAAAAACGTCGCGGATGATGAAGTCCCGGCTATCCTCCGTCAGCGTCTCGGTGACAGCGCGTGCTTCGCCCACCCGGAGCCGCAGCAGGGGTGCCTTGGGGAGGTCGAACCAGCCGCGGACGTACTCCGCGAGCTTGCCGTCAAGTTCCACCACCACCTGGCGTGCGTCGGGGTAGGCGGAATGGAAGTAGCGGGCCAGGGAACAGGCGCCCCCGCCCAGGTGCAGGCCGCGCAGCTTGTGGGAATCCGTTGCCTTGGACTGGCCGCCCTTGGGCTGCAGCGGCCAGCGGGCCTCGATCAGCGCCGCCATCCAGCGCATGTATTCAAAGTCCAGGAACAGCGGGTCCGCGAGGTCGATGTGGGAGCTCATCACACCGTTGATTTTCAGGAGCCAGCCATTGGAATTGTCCTGGTCCGCGATCAGCTCACAGTCGCCGGTATCTATGTAGTAGACGCCCTCAACGGGGCCGTCCGGCCGGGTTCCCTTTGGCACGTCGATGACGCCCGCCGCCGGACGCTGGCTGTTCCGGCCGCCTGACTTGCCGCGTTTAGCCATTATCCGTGTGCCGCTTCAGTCATGGTTCAACCCTAGAGGACGGGCCATGGTGTAGCAGCCTAGTCTGCCTGCACGGCACCCTTGCCGGCCTGGATGCGCTGCACCACGGCGGAGGTGGACCGTTCCGCGACGTAGTCCAGGATGGCCACCCGCCCGCCGTATTCTTCCACCACGTCCGTTTCCGCCAGCATTTCCGGGGTGTAGTCCCCGCCTTTGGCATAGACCTCGGGCTGGAGCCGGCGGATCAGCGGACTGGCCGTGGGGGTGTCAAAAACTGTTACGTAGTCCACACAGCTGAGTGCGGCGATCACGGCTGCGCGATCAGCCTCAGTGTTGATGGGCCGGCCGGGGCCTTTGAGCCGGCGGACGGAGTCATCGCTGTTCAGCGCCACCACCAGGATGTCGCCGAGCTGTTTGGCCTGCGTGAGGTAGCGGGTGTGGCCGCTGTGGAGGACGTCGAAGCAGCCGTTGGTCAGCACGATCCGCTGCCCCTGGGCCCGGTGCGCCTGCACCTGCCGGGCAAGTTCGTCCGCCGGCAGGGCGGTATCGGCAAAGCTCTCCAGGTGCCTGCTGAGCTGGGCTGTGCTGCACACTGACGTGCCCGGCTGGTGGACCACCACGTCCGCGGCTGCCTGGGCCAGATCCAGGCTGGCAGTCAGCGGCAGACCCACCGACCTGGCAAGGGTAAGGGCCGCAACAAACGTATCGCCGGCGCCGGACGCCTGCTTTTCCGCCGCAGGGCGAGCCCAGGTCCGGTGGGTGCTGCCATCCGACGAAAAGAGCACCGTCCCGTCCCGGTCCAGCGTGACCACAACTGCCCGCGCTCCCGTGGACTCCAGGAGCGCCTCCCGGTGCCTGGTCACCACGTCGATCCTGCCGGCCCCGCCGGGAAGGCGCAGGTCCAGTAAACGTGCCGCTTCCTGGGCGTTGGGGGTCACCAGGTCCGGCCGGAGCACCGCCCAGGGCCGGGGATCATGGGCGTCAATCACCGTCAGCGGGCGTGCCGTTGTTGGTTCCGGCGCGGTGTCCCCGGCCGCGAGCGCTGTTAGAATGGCAGCCTGAACCGGATTAGCCAGCACGCCGGTGCCGTAGTCGCACACCATCACCGCGTCCTGATGTTCGACGGCGGCGGCAACTGACGCTGCGAGCGCGGCCAGCGCCTCGGCCGGAACCGTGCTGGCAGAGTCATCGATGCGGAGCATCACCTGGCCACCGCTGCTGATGCGGATTTTGGTGGTGGTGACCATGGCCGGATGGCTATGCAAATGGCTGACGTCGATTCCGGCATCCTCAAGTTTCCGGCGCAGGGCCGCCCCGGCGTCGTCGTTGCCGATAATCCCGGCCACGGACACCCTCGCACCGAGGGCTGCGAGGTTCATCGCTGTGTTGGCGGCGCCTCCCGGAGCGGATTCCCGGGAGGTGATGTCAACCACCGGTGCGGGTGCCTCCCGGCAGAGCCGTTCGATGGTTCCGCTCCACCAGCCGTCGAGCATCACGTCGCCGATGACCAGAATGGCAGTGCGTTCGGCAGCCAGACGCCTGGGAAGCCAGCCGGACAGGGCACGCTGGCTGGAGAGGTTTTCCTGTCCGGCCTGGTCCCGCGGGGTCATGGCGCACCTGCCGCGGACTGCTGCGGCGGAGCGGCAAGATGGACCACCTTCACACGGGAGAATTCGTCCAACAGTTCGGGCCCGTACCCGAAGCCGTGGCCGCTCACGCCGCGGGGCTGCGCCGAACCTCCGGGGGCGCCGCCGAACACCTCATTGATTTTTACTGTCCCCACCGGAAGGGCGGCGATGGCCTGCTGGGCGTGCGCTATGTTTCCGGTGAGCACGGTGGCGGCCAGGCCGTACCTGCCGCCGGCAGCCTGGCGAAGCCCTTCCTCAAAGCTCGCCACCACCTGCACCGGTGCCACCGGCCCGAACGTCTCCTCTGTCATTACCTGCATGCGGTCCGTGCATTCCAGCAGCACGGTGGCCGGGTAGAAGGCACCGGGCCCTTCGGGGACGGAGCCGCCTTCCACCGCGTGTGCCCCGAGTTCCCGGGCCTGCGCCACGTGCGCATGAACCGCGTCCCGCATCCGGGTGTCCACCAGCGGGGCCAAGGTTCCGTTGCTGTTGCGGAGCGCGGCCTCGGCTTCCAGCGCAGCGCAGAATGGGCGGGCAATGTCCGCGTGGACGTAGATCCGCTCCACCGAGGTGCAGATCTGGCCGCTGTTGCTGAACGCTCCAATGGCCGCCTGCTCCGCCGCCCAGAGGGGGTCCACGTCCCGGTCCACCAGCAGCGGGTCGTTCCCGCCGTTTTCGCGGACCACGTGCGCGCCGCCGAGCAGACCGGCCTCGGCGATCCGTGCCCCGGCCTCGCTGGACCCCACATGGGCAATGACGTCCACCCCTGCCTGGGTGAGGAGCTTCCCCACACCCGCCCCGCCGGAGAGCGTGGTGAGCACACCTGGCGGGAAGGCCGGCGCCAGCACCTCGCCCAGTGCCTCGCCAAGCCGCGGGCAACGTTCGCTCGGTTTGTGGACCACCGTATTGCCGGTGACCAGAGCCGCGCCGATCAGGCCGCACGCAACAGCCACAGGATCATTCCATGGCGTCAGCAGCACGGCCACTCCGCGGGGTTCGGCCACGGTGTAGTCGGAGGCGAACCGGTTGCCGTTCAGGCTGTGCCCGCGGTGCACCGGGCCCAGCTCTGCATACTGCACCAGTGTGGACACCCCGGCATCGATCCCGGCCAGGGCTTCCTCCACCGGGCGCCCGGTCTCGCTGGCGTTCAGGCCCGCCAGTTCAGCCGCGGCAGCCTTCATTGCCCGGGCTGCGGCGTGGAGCCCGGCGCCCCGCTCGGCGGCAGGTCTCGCCGCCCATCCGCCGGCCGCCTCCCGGGCAACCTTTACTGCATGCGCCACGTCCGCCGGTTCCGGCTCGGGGACGGACCACAGGACCTCGCCTGTCCGCGGATCCCGGACAATGATCCCGGCGTGGTTGGATGCGGTCTGAGCGGCAATGGGCATGGCCTTCGTATCCATGGAACTCCTCCCTGGGGCACTTCTCCTTGCTGTCCCTTACCCCGGGTGGCGGCGTTTACACGGAGGTAGCCACGCCGTCCGTCCGTCCGTAGGGTGGCAGCAAGCGCACGGAAGGAAACGGTCCAATGGAAGATCCCGGCAACGGACCCGCTGAAAGACCAGCCGCTGGCCCCGGACCCGCCGCCGGCCCGGGCGTCGGCCCGCTGCTGGACAAATTCCGGGACATCACCCGGATCGCCCTGTTGCGCGGTGGCGGACTCGGCGACCTGATGTTTGCCCTTCCCGCCGTCTCCGCGCTGAAAGCGGCCTATCCGGGCTCCACGGTGACGTTGCTGGGGACGCCCCTTCAGGACGCCCTGGTGTCCGGCACCCTCAGTGCACTGGACGACGTCATGGTCCTGCCGTTCGCCGAAGGGGTGCGTCCGGGCCAGGAGGAACCGGCCGCCGTCGAACGGTTTTTCAACACCACGCACGAACGGCACTTCGATCTCGCGGTGCAGCTCCACGGCGGCGGACGCTATTCCAACCCGTTCCTGCTGCGGCTGGGGGCCCGGCACACAGTGGGATCCGCCACCCCGGATGCGGTGCCGCTGGAACGGACGCTGCCTTACACCTATTACCAGCACGAACCGTCGCGCGCCCTGGAGGTGGCGGGCCTCGCCGGCGCGGCGCCAGTGCTGCTGGAGGCCAGGCTGAACCCGCGGGCCCGCTTCGTGGCGCAACTGCCTGCGGCGCTGTGCACCGAGCTGCCGCCCGGGGACACCCCCCTGCTGGTCATCCATCCCGGCGCCAGCGACCCCCGCCGCCGCTGGCCGGCCGAAGCTTTCGGAGCCGTCGCCCGGGCAGTGGCCGACGACGGCGGCCGGGTGCTGGTGATCGGTGACGCCGGCGAAAAGGGGCTGGCGGAAGCCGTGGTGAGTGCCGCCGTCGGGCACTCCACCGGGAACGGTGCCGGGCCTGTCATCAACGTTGCCGGCCGGCTGGAACTGGGCGAACTGGCGGCCCTGCTCGCCCGGGCTGATGCCGTCCTGGCCAACGACAGCGGTCCCCGTCACCTGGCGCAGGCTCTGGGAACACCAACCGTGGGGATTTACTGGGCCGGAAACGCGCTGACCTCAGGCCCCCTCGGACGGGGCAGGCACCGGATCCACCTGTCCTGGGTGACGCGTTGTCCGGCGTGCGGCGCCGACGTGACGCAGGTGGGCTGGACCGCTCCGCGCTGCCCGCACAACGATTCCCTGATGGAGGGAATCGGCTCGGACGGGGTCGCCGCAGACGTCCGGAGCCTGCTGGCACAGTAGCGGGTCACGGCCAGGAGCCCTCCTCCTCGTGGCAGATCAGCATCTCCCGCACTTCGCAGCCCGTCGGCTGGGACAGCACAAACAGGATCGCCTGGGCCACGTTGCCCGGATCGTTGAGCCGGGAATCGTCCTGGGGTTTGTACTGTTCGGTCCTGTCGTCAAAGAAACGGGTCTTCATGCCGCCGGGGATCATGGTGGTCACACCGATCTCCCCGCCGGTCTCAGCCGCCAAGGCGTGGCTGAAGCCGACCACACCGAATTTAGAGGCGCAATAGGCTGTCGCATCGGCCACCGCCCGCTTGCCCAGCGTGGACGCGACGGTCACCACCCTGCCGTGGGAGCCTTTCAGAAATGGCAGTGCGGCCCGGACCACCGAGACGGTGCCGAACAGGTTGACGGCGATCACCTTCTCCCACTCCCCGGCGGCAACGTCCGCCAGCTTGCCGCACCGGTCGATTCCTGCCGCCGTGACAACTGCATCAAGGCCGCCCAACGACTCCGCGGCCTCCCGGACTGCCTGCTCCACCGCCACCCGGTCCGCAACGTCCACCTCGAAGGCTTTGACGCCGGAGACGCTGCTGATGTCGCGGTCCAGGACCACGGGCGTCCCGCCCGCCCTCAGCACTGCGTCGACGACGGCGGCACCCAGGCCGGACGCCCCTCCCGTGACGAGGACGCGGCCGGGTCCGGCCGGTTCGGGCCAGGACGGTCCGGGTCCCGGGGATGGGTCAGTGCTCACTGCTGGATCGGTGGTCATGGTGTTCCTTTCATATGGACGGCAGGTTCATCAGGTTGTTGCTTCCGGGCCTAGCTGACTTTCCCGAGGGCATCTGCGAGGACCGTGGTGGAGCGGGCCGGCTGGTACGGCACGGTAACGCAGCGCCCGCCCCAGCTCTCCACCAGCTCGGCTTCAGGCAGCCGGGCCCCCTTGTAGTCCCCGCCCTTGACCCAGATATCGGGCCGGAGGCGGTCCAGGGCGGCTTCCGGGGTGTCCTCGTCAAAAACCAGGACCGCGTCCACGGATTCGAGCGCCAGGAGCAGTTCAGCCCTGTCGTGCTGGTTCATGATGGGGCGCTGTTCGCCCTTCAGCCGCCGCACCGACGCATCGGAGTTCAGGCAGACGACCAGGCAATCCCCCAATTCCCGGGCAGCGGTGAGCGATCTGACGTGCCCGGCATGGAGCAGATCGAAACAGCCGCCCGTGGCAACCACCGTTCCGCCGTTGTCCCGCACCCGG
>NZ_QAIQ01000356.1:0-2867 GCF_003061105.1 Arthrobacter sp. HMWF013 | reverse complement strand
GCCGTGGCCTGCCCGGGACCGGCGGATCCGGCAATGCACCCACCCCGCCGGCCGCCAGGAAGTCCGCCGCCTCGTGGACGGCAAGCACGGAAGCGTCTTCGAGGTCCCTGCCGCCGAGGAGGTGGACCGCAAGGCTCGCCGCCAGCCTGTCACCGGCGCCGCAAGGATCGCCCGACTCAACGCGGGGCGCCGGGACCGGACGGGGGGTGCGGTCCCGCTCCCGCAGCAGGAGCGCCCCGCGCTCCCCCGTGGTAACCAGGACGGCACGGCTGCGCCACTCATCGAGCAGGATGCCGGCCACTTCTGCCGCGCCGTCCGCTGCGGAGCCGAACAGTCCTGCTGCCCGGGGACCGGCGGCCTGGTGCGCTTCGGCCAGGTTGGGAGTCACCACCGAAACCCCGGCCACCGGAAGGGCGCCGGAAGGATGGGGGTCCCACACGATAGGGACATCGTCCGCCAGCCCTGCGAGCAGTTCCCTCAGCTGGGGATTTGCGGCCAGGCCCCGCCCGTAGTCGGCCACGATCACCGCGCCCGCTTTTTCGACTGCCCGCAGCATCGCAGGGGTCACCTCCGGAACCGGTGCCGCGCCGCAGCCCTGGTCGAACCGGACCACGGGGTGCGTTCCGGCCCGGACACGGGTCTTGACCGGCGTCGGGGAGCCGCTGGGGCCGGCCACCAGCCGCACTCCCGCGAGCGCAGCCTCCACCTGCCGCGCGGCGTCGTCGTCCGCCAGCACCGTCACCAGGGTGACCGGCCAGCCGTCCTGCACCAGCATCCGGGCCACGAGCCCCGCGCCGCCTGCGCGGCGCCTGACGCTTGCCACATCCACCACGGGAACCGGTGCATCCGGGCTGAGCCGCGTTGCAGTCCCGGTCAGGTCGACGTCCAGGATCACATCGCCCACCACCACGATTCTCATGGCCTGCCTCCCGCGTCCGGAGCCCAGGGTGCGGAGCCGCGCCGGCTGATCTCAAGATCGAAGGCACGGCAGACTGCGTGCAGGGCGATCAGGTGCCCCTCCTGCGCATTGGCGTTGACGGCGTCGATCACTACCGCCTCGTCACACGCTGTGGCCAGTGGATTGGGGCCCGGGCCGGTGAGCGCCCACGTGGTGATGTTCAGCCTTGCGGCCGTCTCCGCAGCGCGCAGCAGGTTGGGGCTTTGGCCGCTGGTGGACAGCAGGACCAGCACGTCCCCGGACCGGCCGTGGGCACGGACCTGCCGGGCGAAGAGTTCCTCGAACCCGTAGTCGTTGGCGATGGCCGTCACTGCCGAGGTTTCTGCGTGCAGGGAGATCGCCGAAAACGGGACGCGCTCGCCGTCGAACCTGCCCACCAGTTCGGCCGTCAGGTGCTGGGCCTCGGCCGCCGAGCCGCCGTTCCCGGCGGCCAGTAACCGTTGCCCGCTGAGCAGCCTGTTGGCCAGTTCAACACCCCACGCGGCCAGCCGGCCGGATTGGGCGCGGAGTGAATCCAATGCCGGCATGACATTGTCCAGGTGGAGCCGCACTGCCTCCGCGGCGCCGCCATCAAGGGCTTCCATGGCATCGAGGCCCGGCAGGGTTTCGGGGAAGCGCACCTGGCCGTCCAGGGCCTGGAGCTCGTCCTCGCGAAGGGACCATTCGGCAGTCACAGCGCAGCTCCTTCCATCGGGACCGTACCGGCAGCCACTCCTGCGATTGCCAGCTGGTAGGCCTTTTCCGTTTCGACAGCCACCCGGTCCCACGAATACCGTGAGCGTGCGCGTTGCTGGCCGGCTGCGCCAAGCTCTGCCCGGAGTGCCGGGTCGCCCAGCAGGAGGGCCAGCGCGGAGGCGATTGCCTCAGGATCCCGGGGCGGTACGTGGATCCCCGTCCGGTGGTCCACCACGGTGTCGCGGAGCCCGCCCACGGCGGCCGCCACCACGGGAACGCCGCAGGCCATCGCTTCCAGGGGAACGATGCCAAACGGTTCGTACCAGGGGGTGCAGACCACCGCGTCCGCACTGCGGAAGGTCCCGGGCATGGCGTCGCGGGGCACCTGCCCCCGCAGCGTCACGCGGTCGGCGACGCCGAGGTCACGGGCGAGCGTCAGGAGCCGGCGCACTTCAGGGTCTGATTCCAGGAGCCCGGGCTCGGCGCCACCGCCCACGATGAGGAGTTCGACGTCGTCATAGCCTTCCGCGGCCAAGAGCGGCAGGGCGCGGATCACCAGGTCAACACCTTTCCGGGGAACGAGCCTTCCCACCGAGAGGATACGGTGCCGGCGTGGACGGGATTCCCCCGGACCGTCAGCGGAGAAGAGGTCCAGGTCCACGCCGCAGGGTGCGATCGACACCTTGCCGGTGTCAATGTCCATGGCTTTGAGTTCGAACACTTCGTCCGAGCAGGTTGCGATGATCCGGTCCGCGTCGCGTCCGACCCTCGGCTCCAGCCAGCGGCGTTCCAGGGGGCTGGTGTCATCGATGCCCTGGTGCCGTCGCTTAACGGTGCCGAGCGCATGGAACGTCTGGACCACCGGGATCCGGTAGCCTGTCCCGTCGCGTCTGGCAGCATCAAGCGCTGCCAGGCCGGACATCCAGAAATGGCCATGCACGACGTCCGGCTGCCGCTGGCCCCAGTCCGTGGCCATGCCGCGGGCCAGTTCCTCCATGTAGGGAAGCAGTTCGTCTTTGGGCACGTGGCTCGCCGGACCGGCCTTTACGTGCACCACTTCGAGCCGCGGCCCTGCCTTGACGCGGGGCGGGAGGTCCGGCGAGTCCTTCCTCGTGTAGACGGTGACGGTGTGTCCCCGCCTGGCGAGGGCCGCGGACAAGGCGGCCACGTGCACGTTCTGCCCGCCCGCGTCCACGCCGCCCAGTGCGGCCAGCGGACTGGCATGCTCTGAAAC
>NZ_QAIQ01000355.1 GCF_003061105.1 Arthrobacter sp. HMWF013 | reverse complement strand
TACTGGCATTACTACGACGGCACCGGCGGCGGTGGTGGAGATACAACGGCGCCGACGGTGACGGGTACATCTCCGGCTGCAGGTGCGACTGGTGTAGCAGTGGGCGCGAATGTGACGGGGACATTCTCGGAGGCGATGACTGCATCGACCATTACGGCGGGCACCTTCACGTTGACTGCCGGCACGACGGCTGTGCCTGCAGCTGTGACGTACAACAGCACAGGCAACGTAGCGACGTTGAATCCCAGTGCGGATCTGGCTGCGGGTACCACGTACACCGCGACGATCAAGGGCGGCACCAGTGGGGTGAAGGATGCTGCCGGTACCGCCTTGACCACGGACAGGACCTGGACCTTCACCACGGCCGGGTCTCCGACCGGGCAGAGTCCCATTGCGGTTAAGGCAGCGTCGCTGAATGGTGCCCTGGGAGCAGCCACCACCGCAGAGGTCTACGGCCTCAAGGACAACGGCGGATTCCAGTGCTTTGAACGGGGGTGCATCATGTACTCGCCGGCAACAGGGGCCCACGTCTCCCTCGGAGCGATCCGTGGCAAGTGGGCGGAGACAGGGTTCGAAAACGGCAGGCTCGGATACCCGGTCACCGACGAAGTGGGCGGGCTCCGGGACGGCGGAGTGTTCCAGAATTACCAGGGCGGCACGATCATGTACTCCCCCGCAACGGGAGCCCACATCTCCGTGGGGGCGATCCGCGGCAGGTGGGCGGAGTCAGGGTATGAAAACGGACGGCTCGGCTACCCGGTGAGCGACGAAGTGGGCGGGCTCAGGGACGGCGGGGTGTTCCAGAATTACCAGGGCGGCGCGATCATGTACTCGCCGGCATCAGGGGCCCACCTCTCCGTTGGCGGCATCCGCACCATCTGGGCCTCCACAGGGTATGAGACAGGCCGCCTCCGCTACCCCACCAGTGAGGAATACGCGACCCCCAATGGAGGCGTGGCCCAGAACTATCAGGGCGGCATCATCAACCTGAGCCCAAGCGGATACACCATCACCTGGTTCTAAGGAATCACTTGGTTGTAAGGACGGGCGGCCCTACTAAAAAGTAGGGCCGCTCGGTCTTTAACCGGGGGTTCCTTTAACGGGGGTTCCCCGTCACTACCCGAACAGCGCCGCCACCCGGGTCAGGGTCTCGTAGACACCGTAGGCCAGCGGCACTCCGACGAGGGCCCAGGCCACGCCCAGCCGTCCGGTGGATGCTTTTGCCGGCACCTGCGTGCCGGGGGTGTGTGCTGTGCTCATCTCAGGCCTCCATGGCTGGTTCGTGCGGCCGCTCGCGTTCGGGGCGGGGTTCGTGGAATCGTGCATCGACAGGCTTGACCAGGAGGTTGGCTACGAAGCCGATCACCAGCAGGCCCACCA
>NZ_QAIQ01000354.1 GCF_003061105.1 Arthrobacter sp. HMWF013 | reverse complement strand
CCGCCGCGACGAGGCGGACAATCCGGCGCAGCTCGAGTGCCAGCGGGGTAGGCGGCGACTGCGTCCCGCTGGTCAGCGCGGCGATTCCGGCCAGGCGGGTGTTCCCCCCGGTACGGGACACCACGGCGTCGGCCTCTCCGTTGACGAGGAATGTACCGCCCCAGGCGCTGTCGCCGTCGGATTTCGCTACGGCTTCACTTTCACCGGTCAGCATGGACTCATCCACTGCGCAGGCGGACGCGCTGGAAAGGACGACGTCGGCGGGCACCCGGTCGCCTGCTGTCAGGACTACCGTGTCCCCCGGGACCAAACCGCTGGTGTGTACCCTCACCAGCCGCCCGTCCCGGCGGACAGAGACGTCAGCCGGAAGCAGCCCCCGGAGCTTTGCCGCTGCGTGCTGGGCCCGTTCCTGCTGGACGTGGGCGAAGATCCCGTTGACGATAACCACCAGGATGATGGCGACACCCAGTTCCGGCATCCCGGCGATGAAGGCCAGTGCCGCCGCGCACCAGAGCATGAGTGCAAAGAAGTGGGTCAGCTCCCCCAGCAGTTTCCGCCAGCGCGGCACCGTCTTGGCGGCCGGGAGAACATTCGGTCCGGTCTCCTGCAACAACGCCGCAGCCCGCTCCGAACTTAACCCTGCGTCCACCGGCCCGTGTATCGGTGGGCCCACCGGCTGCGTCATGGCAACGTCAACCCCGGCACGTCCGCGTCCGCACGTCCGCCGAGCGTGAAGCGACGGGTGCCGCCGGCGCCCAACAGCACCTGTTCGGGACCAACCTGTAAGCGGATGGCTGCGGCGTCGCCAGGAGCCGCGGACACGGTCAACGTTCCGTGCTCGAGGTGGACTGTGAGCAGATGGTCCCGGTAACGGACCCGGAATTCCACGTTGGTGATGCCCTTCGGCATTTTCGGGGCGAAAAGGAGAGCGTCCCTGGTGATCCTGAGTCCGGCGAAGCTTCGCTGGACGACGTCGATGGTTCCCGCCATCGCGCCGAGGTGGACACCCGTGTGGGTGGTGCCTCCCTGTGTGTCGTCAAGGTCCGCACTGAGGGCTTCGCGGAAGGTGTTCCACGCCCGCTCCGGATCCCTGGCTGCGAGCACCGACGCGTGGGCAACCCTGCTCAGGGTGGAACCATGGGCTGTGCGTGCAAGGTAGTAGTCAACGGTGCCTGCCAGCTGCTCAGCTGAGACTTCGTAGCCCAGGCGGGCCAGGAACGTGGTCAACTCCTTCTCTCCCAGGACGTAGAGCAGCATCAGCACGTCAGCCTGTTTGGCCAGCCTGTACCGGTTGGTGCTGTCCCCTTCGGCTTCGAGGATCAGGTCCAGCCGTTCGATGTTCCGGTAGGTGTTGCGGTAGTGGTCCCAGTCGAGCTCCAGCAGGTCCTCGTAGCCTGCGAACTGGCTGATGATGCCGTCGTGGAATGGCACTGACATTCTTTCGCTGACGTGCTTCCAGCCCTCTATCTCCCCGGGGTCAATGGACAGGCGGTCCTGAAGGTCTTCGAGGTCGTGGCCGGACAGGAGGTTCATGATCTCGCAGGCCTGGGCGCATACCCAGGCTGCCATGACGTTCGTATAGGCGTTGTCATCCAGGCCGGCGCCCGGGTTTGCCGGATAGCCCGTGTGGTATTCATCGGGCCCCATGAGGCCACTCAGATGAAACCTGTCCATGTCCTGGTCGTGATCAGCCATGGAGGCAACCAGCCGTGCCACTTCAACGATCAGCTCGGCGCCGTGGCGGAGGAGCCATTCCCTGTCCTGCGTGGCGAGGAAATACTGCCAGGCGCTGAAGGCGACAGCCAGCCCCGCATGGCGTTGAAGATGGGAGTAGTCAGGCACCCACCGGCCGGAGCGCCGGTTGAAAAGCAGCCTGGGTGTCTCCTCCCGCCCGTCGCTGCCGCTTTGCCAGGGATAGAGCGCGCCCTGGAACCCGGACGCCACGGCTGCTTCCCGGGCCGCCGGAAGCCGCCGCCACCGGTAGTTGATCAGGGAACGGGCCACCATTGGCATCCGTGACGTCAGCAGGGGCAGGACGAAAAGTTCATCCCAGAAAATGTGGCCCCGGTACCCCTCCCCGTGGAGCCCTCGGGCAGGCACGCCGGCGTCCAGTTCCGCTGTATGCGGGCTCAAGGTCTGGAGCAGGTGGAAGACATGGAGGTTCAGGATCAGCTGTACGTGTGGACTGCCGCCCACATCGATGGCGAACAGATTCAACAGCCTGCCCCAGGCATCCCCATGCGCCGCCAGCATCACGTCAAAGTCCCCGCCGGCGGCATTGAGCACTGACAGGGCGGCCAGCGCCGGGGAGGAAATGGCATGGTCCCGGGAGGTCACCGTAGCCGCCGTTTTGGTCACCGCCACCGGCACGGCATCGGTCAAGTGCAGCTCCCAGGTCCGGCAATACAACCCGGTCTCCTCCACCGGCGCGCCGTTGCCGTGCGCGCCAGGGCCGTGCGCGCCAGGGTCCGGCCACTTGCCGCGTTCCATTCCGGAGATGGCCGTCCGTAATGCGGTGGCGATCCTGATATGGCTTTGGCTCGTTTCCACTTCAATGACCGGAACCGGTTCCGCAGGTGCTGACGCGTTCAACCGGACCAGATGGTGGTGGGACAGGAGCGCATCCTCCGGCACATTCTCGTTGGTGACGTTGGTGTCCACTCCACTGCGCATCAGCAGGGATCCGCTCCAGCCCAGAGCTGTGAAGGTTGTTTCCAGGGCCATCAGGTGCGGCTGGGCCATCGACACAAACCGGCGCTGGACCGCTGCCAACCGGCGTCCATCAGGTGCCTCCAGCAGGATTTCGCGTTCGAGGGTGGCCTTGCGCATGTCGAGCACCCGGCGTTCGCGGAGGATCCTCAGGCCACCGCCGGACCACCACCCTGCGCCGTCCAGCCGGACGTCCAGGACCAGCCAGTTGGACTGGTTCACCATGTGCTCGTCCTCAGTATCCTGGCCCTGCACCCGGCTGACCAGCCTGTTGTAGACCCCGGCCAGGTACGTCCCCGGGTAATGGACTTCGCTCATCCGGCTCTCGGGAGCAGCGCCGCGGACTGCCACGTACCCGTTACCCAGGGTCGTCAGAGCCTCCCGGTGTCCTTCGTGAGCCGGATCGTAGCCCTCATAGATCAGGCGCCACGGGTCACTAAGCACACGGCCAAGATCGAGCTGGCTCACATCCGTCAGCACAACGTCGGCACCGGCAGCCTCCAGCTCGGCCCGCCTCTGCGCCCTGTCGATGCCAACCACCAGGCCGAACCCGCCGCGCCGCGCAGCTTCCACACCGGCCACGGCATCCTCGATCACCACTGCCCGGGCGGGAGGAATACCCAGCCGGTGAACTACCTCAAGAAAGAGCGCCGGGTCTGGCTTACCTGGCAGTCCCAACTCCCCGGCGAGCACACCGCCCACCACCAGGTCGAAGGCGTCCGAGAGGCCGGCCGCCGCCAGGACAGCGGCTGCGTTGCGGCTGGATGTTGCCAGTACCACCGGAACCCGTGCTGAGCGCAGTCTGTCCAGGAGTGCCACCGTTCCCGGAAATGCCCTGACACCTTCACGTCCCAGCCGTTGCCTGAAGAGTTGGTCCTTCCGCGTGGCCAGGCCGTGGAGTGACCAGGCCCCGGCGGAATCTGCAGCCGTTCCCTCGGGAAGGGTGATTCCGCGGGATCCGAGGAATTCCTCCAGACCCTCCATCCGTGGCCGGCCATCCACGTAACTGACGTAATCGGCGTGGCTGAAGGGACGGTTTGAAGCCTCGGCCGGGATCCTGGGGTCCTTCAGCATTCCGTCAAAGAGTTCCTTCCATGCCTCCTCATGAACCGAGGCCGTATCGGTCACCACACCATCCAGATCGAAAATGACTGCGTCAAACGGCGACAGTGCTGCGGAGGCTGTGGGCGAGTGTGCCATGGCTGTTCACCTTCAGCGTGCGGGTGTTGAACCGGTCGGCCGTGGGTGCGCCGCTTGCTGAGCAGATTCGCCCGGGCGTGGCATCAGATCCAGCTTCAGCAGGTGGAAAGCGCCGATGACCGCGAAAAACAAGGAGAGACCGAGGGACAGCCAGAACGACTGGACATTGATGTCCAGGCCAAAGAGAGGCTTTGCGAGTTCGCCCAGGGCCAGCGAGAAGATGAGCGTGAATCCGAGGATGTACAGAGCCGGCAGGAGGAGGAGACCCAGCGGATGGGACCGGTAGCCGAGGAAAGCCAGCAGCAGGAACGCAGGCATGATGAAGCAGAGGTCCAGGATATAGATGGAGTACAAAGAGTCAATCTGGTTTCCCGTGCTCATCAGGGGCACCAGCATGGCGATCCAGAGCGGATAGAAGATGAAGGGCTGAAGGAGCGCCCCGGAGGCAGAAATGATGCGGAGGGTCCGGGGCAGGTTCACTTCGAGGGGATTCCGCTCGAGGTTGGCCCCGGCAGCGATGAGCCCCCAGAAAGCCAGGCCAAAGATTGCCAGGTATACAAGGTAGAAGCCGTTGTAGGTCCGCTCGATGGCATAGATTCCGTACGCGTAGAAAAGATAGCCAAGCACCCCGAGTGCCACGATCTGGCCCTTGGCCGGTTCGTTTCCACCCGCCAGCGCCACGGCAATCAGCAAGACTGCCGCCGCAACGGAAATGATGTCCTGCGAGAAGGCGCCCGGAACCAGGTCCGGCGCAACGACGCCCGCGTAGATCCCGGGGACGGCCACACCCGTGACTGCGGCCACGAGAGCCAGCAGGCCGGTGACCGCCCAAAGGACCCTGTGAAGCCGAAGGTTTCTGAGCACTGGTCTTGGCGCCTTCCTGTCAACGCCAACTCAAGCACCGCACCACTTGCTACGGGCAGAGGCTTTGGTCCCAGACAGCCTGCGCCACGTAGGCTGGTATCCCATGACTCCCGAGACACTGCCGCAACCCCTTTCCGAACACCAGAGGGCCGGCCTGGGCACCGTTCTTGGCGCCGCGGTTGCTGATGCCCTCCTGATCCTGGTGTTCGCCGCGATCGGACGGGACGCGCACCAACGCGGCGACATCATTCTGGGGGTGCTTCAGACTGCATGGCCGTTTCTCGCCGGGGCGGCCCTCGGCTGGCTGTCCCTGAGGGTTTGGCTGCGTCCGCTGACGGTGCGCCCTTCGGGGCTGGCCGTATGGATCGGCGCAGTTGCCGGCGGCATGATCCTCAGGGCCATCACGGGGCAGACTGTGGTGATCGCGTTCATCGTTGTTGCCCTGCTCAGCCTGGGACTTCTGCTTGTTGGCTACCGGCTCATCCTGGCCGGCGTGCACCGCATTGGCATGGCGCGGGGCCAGCGCTGATGTGAGCCCGCATGTAATAGGCTGGCAAGACCAAACAGTCTTGCCGGGCAAAGCTACGGCCAACAGATCCCGGAAGGATTGACAAGTGATCACCGCATTCGTTCTGATCAAGACCGACGCCGCACGCATCCCGGAAACTGCTGAAGAAATTTCTGCAATCCCTGGCATCAGCGAGGTCTATTCCGTCACCGGAGAATGGGACCTCATTGCGGTTGCCCGCGTGGCACGGCACGAAGACCTGGCTGATGTCATCGCCGACAAACTGTCCAAGGTGCCCGCCGTCGTTCACACCACCACTCACATTGCCTTCCGCGCTTACTCCCAGCACGATCTCGATGCGGCATTTGCGCTGGGTTTCGAACAGTAAGCAGCCGCCCCGCAAAGAGCAGGTACCCCCCCTTTAAAAGTCGGGTACCTCTTGTGCATGCGTCGGAGGCTTCGGGCTCGTATTCTCGTAAATAAGGTGACACTTCAGGACCGGCTGGGGCCCGAAGCGCTTTGGCGAGCAGATTCCACCCCTTATCTGCCCCGCTTCAAGCCGTCATACTCCTGACCCTGTCAGGCGCCCTGTACGCACGGTTACCCTGCGAGGCAATCATGGCGAAACCAGCCTCTGTTACCCCACGTGGCCGGGCACCGGTCTTTTTTGATGCCAGCGGAAACCGTTGGCGAAGAGTCCTCGGCCTGGTGTTTGCGGCTGTGATGACGGTGGTCCTTTCGACTGCCAGCATCCTCCCGGCGGCGACCGCCCCTGTGCACCCAGGGCTCCGGCACCAGGCGTCTGACTACCCGCGGGAGCTGTTGGCCCTGCAGGATCTGGAAAACATTCCCAAGATCGGATATCACGAGCGCGCCTCCATCTTTCACCGCATAGCGCTGGTTGAGCAAACGGATGGCAAGACTGTGCTCAAGGACCCATTCAGCGACACCGTCTGGAGGGAGGCCACCCCGGACGAGATACCGCTGATTGGCGCCAGCCCCTACGTGGTGGAGGCGTACGGCGAACCCCTGGAACGCACGCTCATGCTGACTTTCGACGACGGGCCGGATCCACGCTTCACCCCGGAAGTGCTTGATCTCCTGTCCAAGGAGGGAGTTCCTGCGACTTTTTTCCCCGTGGGTGACAACATCGTCAAGTATCCCGACATCTTCCGGCGCATCGTCCGCGAAGGACACATGGTTGGTAACCACACACTGTCCCACATCGACTTCTGGGC
>NZ_QAIQ01000353.1 GCF_003061105.1 Arthrobacter sp. HMWF013 | reverse complement strand
CTTCGCGTCGGTGTTCGGCGTGATCACCATGTCATCGCTGAAGCAGGAACTCATTCCTTCCATCGAGTTTCCGCAGATCACGGTTCTTTCCCCGATGCCGGGCGCATCGCCGGAAGTGGTGGACAAGCAGGTCAGCGCGCCCTTGGAGACGGCCCTGAACGGCGTCGAGGGGCTTGAGTCCACGTCGTCGACCTCGCGGAACGGCGTCTCCCAGATCACCATGGTGTTCACGTACGGGACAAATCTTGACCGCGCCCGGAACCAGATCGACCGGGCCATCTCCAACGCCAAGCGCTCCCTGCCCGAGGATGTGCAGCCGCAGGCCATCGCGGGCAGCATCAGCGATTTCCCCATCGTGTTCCTTGCCGTCTCCTCGGACAGGCCGCTGAGCGAATTGAACGCTGACCTGCAGCGGCTCACCGTTCCCCGGCTCCAGAAGATCGACGGCGTCCGGGGTGCCGACGTCACCGGCGGGGCGACCCAGCACATCGAAATCCTGCCCCGTCCCGACGCCATGGCAGCCAAAGGCGCCACCATCGCTTCGATCAGGGACGCCCTGAGCAACAACGGCGCCCTGATTCCCGCCGGAACCATCCAGGAGCAGGGCAAGACCCTTTCCCTCCAGATTGGCAGCCCGGTTGATTCGCTGGAGGCAATCAAGGCACTGCCCGTCGGCGGGGCCAAGGACGCGGCGACCATCGCCGCCGTGGCGGACGTCAGCCTTCGGGACGACGAGCGGACCTCCATCACCCGGACGAACGGCCAGGAAACACTCGCCGTTTCCGTCACCAAGAAGCCCGAGGGTGACACCGTGGGGATTTCCCACGCCGTGAACGATTCGCTGGCCGCCCTGGAGGCGGAACTGGGCTCCAACGCGAAATTCACCGCTGTCTTCGATCAGGCGCCGTTCATCGAGAAGTCCATCAAGGACCTCACCACGGAGGGTTTGCTCGGGCTGGGCTTCGCGGTAGCCGTGATCCTCGTCTTCCTGATGTCCGCCCGCTCCACACTGGTCACCGCGGTGTCCATCCCGCTGTCCCTGCTGATCACCTTCATCGGGCTGTCCGCCACGGGCTACTCGCTGAACATCCTGACCCTGGGCGCCCTCACCATTGCCATTGGGCGCGTCGTGGATGACTCGATTGTGGTCATCGAAAACATCAAGCGCCATCTCAGTTACGGCGAGGAGAAGGTCGCCGCAATCCTCACCGCCATCCGTGAGGTGGCCGGCGCGATCACCGCCTCCACCCTGACCACCGTGGCGGTCTTCCTGCCCATTGCCTTCGTCGGCGAGCTCGCGGGTGAGCTCTTCCGTCCGTTCGCATTGACCGTGACCATGGCGCTGCTGGCGTCCCTGCTGGTGTCCCTGACCATTGTTCCGGTTCTGGCCTACTGGTTCCTCAAGAGCCCGGCTGCGTCCACGTCCGGCTCCCCCGCTGCGCGTTTGACTGCCGCCAAAGATGCTGCCGCCGCCCGTGCCAGGGCGCAGGAGGCCGAGGCAAAGAGTCCACTCCAGCGCGGGTACCTGCCCATCCTCAACAAGACCCAGAAGCACCCCGTAGTCACCCTGATTGCGGCCGCCCTGGTGCTCGGCGGCACAGCCGCCATGACTCCGCTTTTGGCCACAAACCTCCTCGGCGACTCGGGGCAGAACAGCATGACTGTCCGCCAGGTCATGCCTGCCGGGACGAGCCTTGCTGACACCAGCGCTGCCGCCATCAGGCTCGAGGGGGTCCTCCTGGGCATCGAGGGAATCAAGAATGTCCAGGTCACATCGGGCAATGCGCAGGCGGGCTTTGCCGCGCTCACCTCCTCCGGTACCTCGAACTCGACGTTCACCGTTGTCACCGATGAGAAGGTCAACCAGGCAAGGCTTCAGGCGACGGTCCGCGCTGAGCTGGGCGGGGTGGCGGACGCCGGCAAGATCACGGTGGGCTCCCAGCAGGGTGGTTTCGGGACCTCCTCCACAGTGGACATCACTATCAAAGCCGCAACATCGGAGGACCTCCGGAAGGCCAGCGACGCCATGGTGCAGGCCATGACAGGGGTGCCGGAAACCAGCGAGGTCACCACGAACCTCGCGGCCAGCCAACCGGTGGTCCAGGTCAAGGTTGACCGGGCCAAGGCGACCGCCGCCGGACTCAATGAAGAACAGGTGGCCGGCGTCCTGGCTTCCACGATCAGCCCCATCCCCGCCGGCACCGTCAGGATCGACACCGACGACTTCCCCGTGCAGATAGGCCAGGGCACCAGATTCACCAGCATCGATGCCGTGCGGAACATCGCCCTCCCTGCCTCAGGCGCGCCGGTGACCCTGGGCAACATCGCTTCCGTGGAACAGGTGGACGTGCCGGTATCCATCACCGCCAGCAACGGCCAGCGGACCGCCAAAGTGTCAGTCACGCCGTCGGGCCCAAACCTGGGAGCGGTGAACGCCGAGGTGCAGAAGCGGCTCGGGACCGTCAGCCTCCCCGCAGGGGTGACGGCTGAGCTCGGCGGCGCGACCACCCAGCAGGCTGAGTCCTTCCAACAGCTTGGCCTGGCGCTCCTCGCCGCGATCGCGATCGTCTACGTGATCATGGTGGCCACGTTCAAATCGCTGATCCAGCCCCTGATCCTGCTGGTCTCCGTTCCCTTTGCAGCCACCGGCGCTGTGGCCCTGCTCCTGGCCACCGGCGTCCCCCTGGGCCTGCCGTCGCTGATCGGCATGCTGATGCTCGTGGGAATTGTGGTGACCAACGCCATTGTGCTGATTGACCTCATCAACCAGTACCGCCAACCGCGGAACGGTGTGCCCGGGATGAGCGTGGCGGACGCCATCACGCATGGGGCGAGGCAGCGCCTCCGTCCCATCCTGATGACCGCGCTGGCAACGGTTTTTGCCTTGACGCCGATGGCGCTCGGCCTGACCGGGGGCGGCGGGTTCATCTCCCAACCCCTGGCCGTGGTGGTGATCGGCGGCCTGGTTTCCTCCACGGCACTGACCCTGGTGCTCGTCCCCGTGCTCTACCGGCTGGTGGAGGGGCGGCGGGAGAAAAAGGTGCTGCTGCGCGCCCTGCAGGAGCGCCCCGAGTTATCGGAAGCGGACGACGTCGACGCCGAGTTCGCCGACTGGACCACCGGCAGCGTCCCGAAGGTCAGCGGCCGCCGCGCCGCCCCGGGCGACGCCCGGTAGCATCCGGGAATATTTCCTCCGGCGGTGCGTTATACCCGGCGATACATGCAAACGCATGGAAATCTGGTAGAGTGGCAACAAGCCCAGAGAAGTCCAGGAAACGAAAGGCACACCATGCAGATCGGCGTATTCAGCGTCAGTGACATCACCACTGACCCCACCACCGGCCGGACGCCCACGGAGAACGAGCGCATCAAGGCATCTGTTGCGATCGCCAGGAAGGTCGAAGAAATCGGCATGGATGTCTACGCCATCGGCGAGCACCACAACCGGCCGTTCTTCTCTTCCTCCCCCACCACCACGCTGGCGTACATTGCCGCCCAGACCGAGCGGATCACGCTCTCGACGGCCACCACGCTGATCACCACCAACGATCCGGTCAAGATCGCCGAAGACTTCGCCATGCTGCAGCACCTCGCCGACGGCCGGGTGGACCTGGTTCTGGGCCGCGGCAACACGGCACCGGTCTACCCCTGGTTCGGCAAGAACATCCAGGACGGCGTGGAACTGGCCATCGAGAACTACGCCCTGCTGCGCCGCCTGTGGGACGAGGACACGGTGAACTGGTCCGGCAAGTTCCGCACGCCCCTGCAGAACTTCACCTCCACCCCGCGCCCGCTCGACGGCGTCGCCCCGTTCGTGTGGCACGGCTCCATCCGCACACCGCAGATCGCCGAAGTGGCCGCCTACTACGGCGACGGGTTCTTCGCGAACAACATCTTCTGGCCCAAGGAGCACTACCAGCAGCTGATCGGCCTGTACCGCGAGCGCTACGAGCACTACGGCCACGGAAAGGCAGACCAGGCGATCGTTGGCCTCGGTGGACAGTTCTTCATGAGGAAGAACTCCCAGGACGCGGTCAAGGAGTTCCGCCCCTACTTCGACAATGCGCCCGTCTACGGCCATGGCCCGTCCCTGGAGGACTTCACCTCGCAGACGCCCCTGACCGTGGGCAGCCCGCAGGAAGTCATCGAGAAGACCCTGACGTTCCGCGAATACTTCGGCGACTACCAGCGCCAGCTGTTCCTGATCGACCACGCCGGCCTGCCCCTCAAGACCGTCCTGGAGCAGCTCGACCTGTTCGGCGAGGAAGTCCTCCCGGTCCTCCGCAAGGAATACGCGGCCCTGAAGCCGGCCCACGTGCCGGATCCGCCCACCCACGCTGGCCGTGTTGCCACCCTGATGGCTGCCCAGACCAGCGAAAAAGCTCCTTCGGAGGCGTGATGGCAGCCAACGCAAACGAATCATCGGTCCGCATGGCCGCCGAGACCTGGGAGTCCCTGTTCAGGGCCCAGGTGGCGGTGATGCGGAAGCTCCAGGCCGCGCCGGCCTTCAGGACCGTGCCGGTCAACGAGTACGACGTCCTGTTCACGCTGTCACGGTGCCCGTCCGGGTGGCTCCGGCTTAATGAGCTCAACGACCACGTCCTGCTGAGCCAGTCGAGCCTCAGCAGGCTGGTGGAGCGGCTCGAGAAGCGCGGGCTGGTTGTCCGGATGCCCGCCCCTGACGACCGCCGGGGTGTGCTGCTGAAACTGACTGAGGAGGGGGCCGCCGTGCAGAAGGAGATCGGCCGGGCGCATGTGCGGGACATCTCCAGCCTCGTGGGGCCGGCCCTGACTGCCGCCGAGCAGAAGGAACTTCAGCGGCTCACGGACAAGCTCCGAAATTCCGTGGGAGCGCGGCCGGGGAAGTGATCTCCTGGCCTGACGCAGCGGCAGCTAACCCAGCACCACCAGGCTGGCCGGGTCCTCCACCGGCAGCCCGCCGTTGACCACAGCGGTGACGCGCAGCTCGTTCAGGGTCAGGCTGCCGCCCACGGTGGACAGGAAAGCGGTGTCGGACGAGTCGCGGCCCGCAGTGATCCGCAGCATCGACTCCCGCGGGGCCAGCCCCGTGGGGTCGATGACATGCCAGGCCCCATTGATATGGGCTTCGGCCACAGCGTGGAAATCCATCGGGCTCAGCCCCGGCGCGTAGACGGCGGCGAGCCGTGCGGGGACGTCTTTGGAACGAAGCAGTGCGATGGCCAGGTGCGCGAAGTCGCGGCAGACTCCCCTGCGGTGCAGCAGCGTTTCCACGGCACCGTCCGTCCCCCGTGAAGAACCGCTGATGTACCGCAGCTCGCCATAAACCCAGTTCCGGACGGCCTGGACCAGTTCGCCGCCATGCAGGCCACCGAATTCGGCGTAGGCGGTGGGCAGCAGCCGGTCGGACTCGGCGTAGCGGCTTGGCCGTACGTACCGGATGAGTTCGGCCAGGGTGGCATCTTCGGGGACGGCCCGGCCGGCCACTGTGGCAGCGTACTCCACGGTGACCTCGGAGGGCTCGGCGAACTCCAGGTAATGGATACGCCCGTGGTGATCGTCGATCTCACGGAACGGGACAGGCCGGCCGCCTGCCGTGATGGTCAGTGATTCTTCAAACGAGGTGTAGCCGGCATTCCTGGCTACGGCGATGGCCAGGGCGGTCTTGGTGTCGGCCACGGTCTTGAAGACCATCCGTGCGGCAACGGTGCGTTCCATGTATCTCCGGGGTGTGAGGTAGTGGCAGAACGTCCCGCTCGGACCCGGCTCTCATGGAGCCGGCGGCAGGACTAGTTTTTGATCTCCAGAGACATTAGCATCCGTTGGACGTTTGCAAATTCCGAGCTCTCGCCGACGTACTTGGCTGCCTGGTCAAGAGTGTCATAGGCCTTGGCCGGAGCCACTTTCTCATCCGGGGCCAAGGCCTTCAGGACACCCACATCGCCGAAAGAGTAGTCGCCCTTGCCGCCCGGGCCACGGACCACGTTGCGGAGCTCACACGCCTGCCCGTCCGCACCGCCCACGATGTTGATGATGCCGTAAGAGCCAAAGTACCGGTAGCCCTGGATGACGCGGAAGACCACGCGCGGGGCGATGGTTCCTTCCCCCGTCAGGCCGGGCAGTTCCACCGGCACGCTGCTGATGACCACATAGGGTTTCCGGGCCCCCTCCGCGCACTCGGAGGACGACGGCGGCAGGCCCGTCCGCAGCGCCGCAACGAATGCCCCGTCAGGCTTTTTCACGTCAATCTTCAAGGCACCCGGCAGTGTCCCCTCTTCAGGAGTGACGGATTGGGCAATCCACTCCTCCGGCAGGTCAAAACTGACGGTCTTGCCGGGATCGGTGTACGTCTTCCAGGAGCCGGCAGTAGCCGCGGGGACCGGCGAAGCGGAGGCAGATCCGTCCGGAGAGGCAGTCGGCGCAGGTGGGCTGCCGGTGCCGGCCGGGCTGGCGCCCTCTGTGGAGGATGGATCCGGCTGGGATGTCCACGCCGGACTGCTGCTGCCAGGGGCACTGCACCCGGCAGCGAAGGTCCCTGCCACCAGAAGGGCCGCAGCCCGCAATCCCCACGATGTCACCCTGCATGTCATGACGCCAGCCTAGCTCTGCAGACAGCAGGCAGGTGGCGGTTCCCGGGCAGCGTGTCGGTCCCGGACATTCGCCCAGCCCAAGAGGGCTAGGCTGGTGGCTATGGCGGAAGAGCAGTACGGCGCGGAACCAGGCAGCCTGGCGGACATTTCCGCCCTCGACATTGCCGACTGGCGGCTACGGACGTTTGCCCTCTACGACACCGTGAGGAGAATTTCCGCGGACAGTCCGGCGGAGGCGCATTCCCTATGGCGGCAGGAACGTGACCGCATGTTCGTGATGCACCCGGCATCACCCCTCACAGCCCGGGACAAGGCACTGTTCTCCGGCCTGAAAACAGCGGACTACGATCCCATCTACCGTTTCCAGGTACCCCTCACGCTGCAGGGCGCCGGGCGGGAGATGAGCGTGGATACGGGCACCGATGGTGTGGTCAATTTTGTCCGGCTGGGTACGTTCGACCTCCCCGAGATGGGCCAGCTCGCCGTCTGGAAGCTGCAGGGGTACGGTGGCGGCATCTTCGTTCCCTTCCGCGACGCCACAGCCGGCCAGCCCGGCGGGACGTACGGCGCGGGCCGGTATCTCCTGGACACCATCAAGGGCGCCTTCCACGGCGTCCGCGGCTCCGGTCCGGACGCCGGGTTCGTCCTGGACTTCAACTTTGCCTACAACCCGTCCTGCGCCTACAACGAGGCCTGGGCCTGCCCCCTGGCCGGACCGTCCAACCGGCTGGCCGTGGAGATCCCGGTGGGCGAACTGTACTGAGCGGAGGACGTAGGATGTCATCATGACTGCCAGTCCTTCCCGCCGCCTTGCCCGTGTCCGCCCAGCGCCGGCGGCCGCCCCTGATGAGCATTTTTTCGTAGCCAACGATGCGCCGGATTTTGATTCCCCGGCCGGCAGGTCCTGGACAGTGATCGGTTCACCCTTCGCCGGGTCCAGGGCAAACGCCAACAGCCCCGCACGGCCCGGCTGGGAGAACGGCTCGGTGGTGGAGCAGGGCACGTTCACGTTCCTCGCTCCGTCAGTCCCGGTCAACGTCCTGGGTATGGCCCACAACACCGGCCAGCCCGGCCGCGACCTCCCGCCCCAGGCATTCCACAAGGCCGCATCCAGTGTTGTCGGGCCCGGGGATGCCATCGAACTAAGCTCCACCGTGGGTTACGTCGACCCCGAGGCGGAGCTGACCGTCGTCGTCGGCCGTACTGCCCGCGGCCTCACCCTGGATACCGCCCGGAGCGCTGTCCTGGGGTTCACCATCGGCAACGATGTGTCCGCCCGCGATCTGCAGAAATCCGACGAACTCTGGATCAGCGCAAAGAGCCAGGACACCTTCACCCCGGTTGGCCCGTGGATCGTCACTGGCCTCGATGATTCGGATCTGTCCATCGGCATTGTCCACAATGGCGTGGGCCTGAGGCCGGCCTCCAGTGCCGATCTTGGCTGGAAGGTCGACGAGATCCTGGTTTACCTCAGTTCCTTTATGACCCTGCACCCCGGTGATCTGGTGCTGACCGGCTTCCCTGCAGAGTGTGCCCGTATCCAGCCGGGCGACACTGTGGTGTGCCGGGTGGAGGGCATCGGGGAACTCGCCAACCCGGTCGAGAGGGCAACCTGGGAGGAAACACCTGCCTGATATGAC
>NZ_QAIQ01000033.1 GCF_003061105.1 Arthrobacter sp. HMWF013 | reverse complement strand
CGCTTCAACACCCGCGGAACGTCATCGCCGCGGGGCACCAGCGCGGGTTCCTTTGAAGAGGGGATCGGCGAGCGGCTCGACGTCGAGGCAGCGGTGCGGTTCGCCGTCGAACGCCAGCTGCCCAACCGGTGGCTGGTGGGTTGGTCCTTCGGTACCGAACTGGCCTTGATGTACGGCGCGGTGGAACCGGTGGCCAGTGGGATAGAAGGCGCGGTGCTGCTCTCGCCGCCGCTGCACAGGGCCACGGACGACCACCTCCGCCAGTGGTCAAAGGCAGGAAAACCGCTGACCGTCCTGGTGCCCGAGCACGACGACTATCTCCAGCCGGCGGCCGCCGTCGAACGCTTCGGCCTGGTTCCCCAGGCCCGGGTGGTCGGGGTGGACGGCGCCAAGCACCTGTGGGTGGGGGAGAAGTACGCCTCCCGTGCCCTGAACGAGATCGTGGACGATGTGACCGAAGCAGGATCCGGCCCCGGGGGCCTGCCGCAGGAGTGGAACGGGCCTGTGGCGACTGCCGTGGGTTAGTGCTTGTCCTGGCGGACGATGTAGATCTCCTTCAAGAGCAGCAGGATGGCCGCTGCGGTGGGAATCGCGATCAGCGCGCCCAGGACGCCCAGCAGGCTGCCGCCGGCGATAACGGAGATGACGGCCACGGCGCCCGGTACGGCAACGGCTTTCTGCATGATGCGCGGGGAGATGAAGTAGGCCTCGAACTGCAGGTACGCGAAGTAGCAGACCGCGAAGATGGCGGCTGTCTGCCAGCCCTCGGTCAGCGAAATCAGCGTTACCAGCACGCCCGCTATCAGGCCGCCCACCAGGGGAATGAAGGCCAGCAGTGCCACAACGAAGGCGAGCAGTACGGCGAAGGGGACTCCCACGATGGACATGACGATGAACGCGAACGTGGCGTTCAGCAAGGCCACACACGCCTGGCCGATCACGTAGTTGCCTACCGAACGGGTGATTTCTTCCGAAAGGGCCGCCACCCGGGGCCGGCGGGAGCGGGGTGCCAGCCGGTAGCCCCACTTCTTCATGGCCGGCAGTGCGGCCAGGAAGTAAAGGCTCAGGACCAGGACGATCAGGGCACCGAAGAGGCCGTTGGCGAGGGTGGAACCGAAGCCCACCACCCCGCCGAAGATCCCGCCCATCGCGGCGGGATCATTGACGAATTTGTCGAGTTCCTCCGTGATGCGGTCGCGGATGCCGAACTGGCTGTCCACGTTGCGGAAGAATTCAGAATCGATGAAGTCCCGCACCCAGATGGGCGCCTGCTCAACAATCTCAGTGACCTGTTCCACGATCGTGGGGATGAGGGTGGCGAAAAACCCTGCAACGGCGCTGACCAGAACCGCGACCGACACCAGAATGCCTGCCGGGCGGGGAATCTTCCGGTTCTCCAGCCAGCCGACCACCGGCTCAAGGCCAAGGGCGATGAAGAGGGCAGCCACAATCCACAGCAGCAGCTGCGTGGTGTTCGAACCGATCCAGTAGACGAGCAGTGCAAGGCCCACACCCACCGTCCCCATGAAGCCCATATACAGCGGGTGCTGCGGAGAGATGCGGGGGCCAGGCTTGCCGAACTGGGGAGCCGTCTCGCCGTCGGCGGCGGTGTCTTCTTCAGCGGCAGTGTATTCCGCCGGCAATTCCGGCGGCATCTCAAAACGCAGCCTGGGCTGGGCCCCGGGTAACGGCTGGCGCAGGCGGCGGGCAATAAAGCCCAGGGCCGCCGCCGCGGCGGCGTGCCGCTTGAGCCTGGCAGGCCTCTCCGGCAAGGACTGCGGAGCGCCGACGGCCGGTTGATTTTCGTGGGCCGCGGAGGATTCGTCCGTCTTGTCAGTCACTGGATTTTGGTGCCCGTTCCGTGCGTGGCACCGCGTGTGCGGGCCGGTGTGATGATCATCGCAAACACTATCAGCAGCCTTGCTACCAGAGGCGGGGGCGCCCGGTCAGGAGGACTCCCAACCGGGAACCGGGAAGGTCCACGGGCGCCCAAAAGGGGCTCCTGGTAACAAAACGGTTACTATTGAAAGCAAACCCCCGCTGATGATAGGTGTTTCCTTTGCGTTTCAAGACTGCAGTCGCACTCGTGCTGCTCGGCCTCCTGACACTTCTGGCCGGTATCGGCCAGAAAACCATCTGGGCTCCCTCCGAGACCTTCACGGCTTCGGCCCCGTCAGATGCCGCCGAGGCCCCCCTGACCGTTATCGACCAGAAACTGCGCACGCTGCACGGTGGAACGGTCAAGATCGACATCGAGGGAGACGGCAACTTCATGCTCGCCGCCGGCCGGCCCGATGACGTTGACGCCTGGGTGGGCCAGACGGCCCACAACACCATCACCGGGGTTACCGAGGACCAGAAGTCGCTCCAGGTGGAGCACGCCGACGGTGAGGCGACAGCTCCGAACCCGGCCGGCTCGGACCTGTGGGTCTCCACGGAAAACGCCAGCGGTGAGCTGGAGTACACCTGGACCCCGCCTGCCGACGGCGAGTGGACGCTCCTGCTGGCCTCCGACGGCACCAAGCCTGCGCCGGCCACCATCTCCATGACATTCCCCAATGACACCGCCACCCCCTGGGCCATCCCGCTGATGGTCCTGGGCGGACTCCTGATGCTCGCCGGGATTGCCTTGGCGCTCCTCTCCGCACGCAAGAAGGACGGCGAAGGCGACGGAAAGGGCAGCGGGTTTGCCCAGCGCGCCCGGGCGAAGTCTGAAGCACGCTCCTCGTCGAGGCTCCCGATGGTCTCCGGCGGCGTAGCTACTGCCGCTGTGACGGCCGCTGTTGTTGCATTCACCGGTGGCGCCGCCACCGCTGCCACCAGCCCCGCGCCGGCTCCGGCAACGGAATCCGCTGCCGCCGCCGGGCAGCCGGCTGCATCGCCTGTCCTCCTGGACGCCCAGTTCCGCCGCATCCTGGAACAGGTCTCCAGTGCCGCGGACGCCGGCGACGCCGCCAAGGACGCAGCCCAGCTCGCAGAGCGGGTTGGCGGGACCGAGCTTGAAGTCCGCACCCAGAACTACAAGATCCGTTCCCAGGTGGGCACCTACGAAGCCCGGATGCCGGTCCGGTCCACGAAGCTCCTCACCACGGTGGTCACCAGTGAGCGCAGCTGGCCCCGCTCCGTCCTCGCTGTCACCCAGGGCGACGGCAACGTTGTCCCGCAGCTGCTGACTTTGGTTCAGCCCTCACCGCGGGAGAACTACAAGCTGACCGAGACCACCCCGCTGCAGCCGGGCACAACGTTCCCTGCCATCGACCGGAGCGGCACCGAGACGCTCGCCGCCGCAGACAAGTCCGGGCTGCTCTACAGCGGCGAAGAAGCCCTTGCAGGCCTGGCGGACCGCCTGTCCAACGCCGAGTCCAGTTTCAAGGACAAACTGGTGGAGGGCGCCTCCTCGCCCTACATCGCGGACACGCTGTCCTACCAGGCAGAAGTGGTTAAATCAGGCGAAAATGGCAACTTCTCCTTCACCCACAAGGTAGTGCCCGAAAGCACCGTGGTATTCCGGACCGCCGACGGCGGGGCGCTGGTCCTGGGCCGGATCAACTTCGGTTTCGATGGCACCCCCAAAGCCTCCGGCGACAAACTGACCATCGGTGACGATGCCGCGGCGCTTGCAGGCGGCAAGGAAACCACCACGGGCATGGTCCTGAACTTCGCCGAATCCATGGCGGTCTACGTCCCGCCGGCAGGCTCCACGGATCCCATGAAGCTGGTGGCAGCCACCCGCGGGCTGGTAGGCGCAAGCTTCAAGTAACGTCTCAGGGGTAAACCCCCTTCACGCAGTACACCCGGCAGCGGCCGGAGTGGCTAGAGTGGAAAGCATGAGTTCGCCAGCTTCCCGCCCTGTCCCTCCAGCCGCTGCCAGCCTGCTTAACCTGCGTGGCGCCGTCGACCTTTCCTCCTTGAAACAGCGGCAGGCGCCGCCGGCGGGTGGGTTGCCCGCACCTGCCGGCCCGCCCGGAG
>NZ_QAIQ01000352.1 GCF_003061105.1 Arthrobacter sp. HMWF013 | reverse complement strand
CAGCACCGCCGCGCCGAGGTGCTCCGGGGGCAGTTGCAGGCCGTCGAGGCGAGCGGGAACCAGGTGCTGCATGCGGCAGGAGCCATGGAATCGGCGCTTACCCTGCTGCGGATGGCTGTGGAGGAAGAACCCGAACTCGAACAGCTGGACCTGGGCGCGTTGGACGCTGACCGGTTGGGTGGAGCCATGACTGATGACGGTCCGGGCGTCATCGGGTCCCTTGACATTGCCGGTGACCTCAGCAGGCTCCGGTCGCTGCTTGCCGTGGTGGAAGCCAGGCTGCCGGACGAGGACCGCCTCGCGGAGCTTACCGCGCGGCGCCGTTCCCTGGTCACCAAGCAGCAGGAACTCTCACAATCGGAGCGCGAACGCGGCGATCTGCTGGAAAACCTGCGCTCGGAGCTCACGGGGCTGGCTGCCGGGCTCTTGCCTTTGGAGGAGCTGGCCTCGGCTGCGACGCTCCACGCCAAGGAAGCAGACGCCGCTGACGAACTTGTTGAGGTTGTCCGCCGGTACCGGGCTGCCCTGGCGTCCCAGGAGGTGGCAGCCGGCCGCCACTCCGCGGCCCGGGAAATCCAGCTGGAAAAGAAGCTCCGCTGGCTCGATCTTCGGGAGGAAAGACTCGCCAATGCCGCGGCGGAACTCGCCGCCCAGCTGGTTGAGGGGGAGTCCTGCCCCGTCTGCGGCAGCGAGGAGCATCCGGCTCCTGCCGAAGCGGCCGCCTCCGCGCTGGGGCTCGGCCAGGCCGAGGAAGTGGCCCAGCAGGACCACGAAGCAGCAGAGACCAAGCTGTTGGCGCTGGCCACTGCGCTTGGTGACGCCAACCAGCAGGTGGCCGTACTGGCCGGCCAAGGAGGGGCCACCCCCGAAGAAGAAGCGCTGCAGGCCGCTGATGTTGCCCGCAGCGCCGCCCGGGCGGCACAAACTGCAGTAAAACGTCTGGCAGACATCCGGAAAAAGATCGAGGCAAAAGAGGCCGGGATTACCGCGCTGGAGTCCCAGGCCCACGTCGCGGCGTCAGAACTTGCGCGGGTAACCGCTGCCATAGCAGAGGTTTCGGATCAGCTTTCGTCACTGGAGGAAGCACTCGCCGGCCTGCGGGGCGGGCACCGCAGCCTCGCCCTGAGGCTGCGGTCCCTGCAGAATGCCGCTGCCACCCTGGAGAAGACCCTGACGGCCCAGGCGCAACTGGAGAAAGCTGAGGCCCGGGCCCGTGAAGCCCGCAGCCAGCTGGAGAATGCGCTGCCGGAGGCGGGCTTTGGCTCGGCCGCGGATGCCCTCGCGCAGCTGCTTGCGGACACCGAGGCTGCTGCCCTGCGTGCTGAACTTCGTGCGGGGCAGGATGAGCAGGCCCGGATTGCTGAGCTCTTCGCCTCCGAAGAACTGGTGCTGGCACAGCAGGAAGCTCTGGCGGATCCGGCGGTGGATGAGGCTGAGGACGTCGCCAGGGAAGCGGAGCTGAAGGCCGCCGCTGACCGGGCCGCGCAGGAAGCCCGTGCCGCTGACCTCGCCGCTGCCATGGCCTCGCGCTGTGTTGAATCGCTGGCCACCATACGCAAGGAGTATGAACGGCTCGCCGGAACCGGGCGGGGGCCCAGGGAACACGCCCAGCTGCTGACCGCGCTGGCGGACACCGCGGCAGGCCGCGGAGAGAACACCTACCGAATGAGCCTGAACAGCTACGTCCTGGCGGCACGGCTGGAACAGGTAGCACTGGCGGCTTCGGAACGCCTTGTTGCCATGAGCGATGGACGTTACCTGCTGCAGCATTCCGATGCCAGGGCCGCACGCGGAGCTAAGTCCGGGCTGGGCCTGGAGGTGGTGGACCAATGGACCGGGCACCGGCGGGATACTTCGACCCTCTCCGGCGGCGAATCCTTCATGGCGTCCCTCTCCCTGGCGCTGGGACTGGCCGATGTTGTCCAGCAGGAGGCCGGCGGAATCCAGATCGAGACGCTCTTTGTGGACGAAGGCTTCGGCAGCCTGGATGAACAATCCCTGGAACAGGTGATGGACGCCCTTGAAGGGCTCCGTGACGGCGGGCGGGTGGTGGGCCTCGTCAGCCATGTCGGCGAGATGAAGCAGCGAATCGGCACCCAGCTCCAGGTCCTCAAGGGACGCAACGGCTCCACCCTCAGGATCTCCGACGCCGCGGAAACCCTCGTCTGACGGACGGTCCCGTTCCGCCCAGGACTGAAGATCGGCCATGGGGGAGACCGCACAGCGCGGGCGGTAGAAGGGCAGTCCGTGCAGCGGCAGGTGTCCAGGCAGGGCAACAGTCAGTGTCCGGATAGAATTGGATGGTTACCGGGTTACGCGCATCGGGAGGAGGGACGATGCGCACTACTGAACGAGCCCGGAAACTTGAATCCTCCTTTAGTGTCACTGAACCCTGCCTCGGACGCTATGTCTTCCACGGCAGCTCCCTCTGCCATGCCAGCGCCCTCCTCCACGGCAGCTTCTACTTCCCGTGGAGTTCCACCGCAGCCGGCGGCGCATCCGTCACCACATGAAGCCGCACCGTCGCACCACGAACCTCTGCGGTCCCGGCCCAAAGGGCGCTTCGCCAGCCTTCCACAACTGGCTGGACGCAGCTTCATTCCGCTGGGCCTGTTCGCCCGCTTGCCGCTTGCCATGCTTACCGTTGGCGCGCTGACCCTTATCACATCGACGACGGGTTCCTACGCCACAGGCGGGACTGCCGCCGGTGCGGTCGGCATCGGCTCGGCGCTTGGAGCGCCGGTCTTCGGCGCGCTCGCTGACCGATGGGGGCAGCGCCCTGTCCTCCTGGTTGCAGCCGCCCTCAACGCTGCATTTGTCTTGGCATTGATCGGCGCTGCCCCCATC
>NZ_QAIQ01000351.1 GCF_003061105.1 Arthrobacter sp. HMWF013 | reverse complement strand
CCCGTATCTGCAGCAGTACCTGACGGCGGAACCGCCGATCCGGGAGCCGGCGGACTTTGGGCGGGCGTGCCGGACGGTGCATCCGCCGGGGAGGCCGCCGTCGGGGCGCCGGACGAAGCGGCCGGCGTCGGGGCAGCAGGTGTCGGGGCAGCGGAAGAGGCCGCCGGTGCAGGGGAAGAAGGGGCCTGCGTCGTGGGGACCGGTGATGGCGTGGTGGCTGCCGGTGTCCGGGCGGCGCCCGAGGTGGCCGCGGGTGAAGGCGACGGAACCGGCGATGCCGTGCCGGACGCGTCGGTGGACCCCTTGGAAACGCCCAACCGGTCCTTTAGCGGACCTCTTTCGGCTGGGCCCTTACCGGAACCCGCCGCATGCCCCGGCCGGCCGGGAGGCTCTTTGTCGTTGGCCGCGTAAGACGCTGGCACCCCTGCGGAAAAGACCAGTATCGCCCCGATGGCGGCAGCTGTTGCGCCGCGCCGGAGTCCCCCATGGACACTGGTCCGGGAACGGGAAAGTTCGGACCTGTAATCAACCATAGGTACCGACACTAGCCACATCGCGGAGGGAGGGAAAACCGAAAAATACCCCTCGGAAAGCGCTCCGCACAGCCGATGTCCGGCTGAACAGGGACGATGGTCAGCTGAGCAGTTTTTGAACGTGCTGACGTGTGTCAGACACCACGGCGGCGAGTCCGTTGCCGGCCACCCAACCGCCTACAATGGCCAGCCCTGGCTGTTCGGCGCACAGCTCCCTGACCTCGGCCACCCGCGCCTTGTGCCCAACGGCGGCAAAGGGCAGCGCACCTTCCCACCTGACAACATCCCAATCAACAACGTCTTTCCGCTGGACCGGGACCTCCAGCAGGGCCGACGCGTCGCGCAGGGCCGCAGCCAGGAGCTCCGTGTCGCTTGCGGGCGCTGGATCCGCGGCCGTGGCACCGGCGGTTGCGGTTCCCTCCAGACGCCCATAGGACAGCCGCAGCACATGGGTTCCCGGACCTGCCGCGGCAGCCAGCCAATCCCATTTTGCCGTTGCATGGGTGAGGGCTTTTGCTTGAATACCCGGAGCCTGGGGAGCCACCAGGATGCCGGTGCCCCGCGGCCGGCGGTCAAGCTCCGGCACGTCCACCACCAGGGTGACCAGCCGGACGTCGGGCCCGCTTTCCGGGCTTCTGCCGGCAAGCGCGGGCACCGCCGCCCGCAGCAGCCCGACGGCAGCCGGGCCCGGGAGCGCCACCACCAGCAGGCCGCCGTCGTACGTTGCGTCCGCGGCGGTGACCCGCCAGCCGTCCACCGTCCGGGCCACCCGGTCCGCAGCC
>NZ_QAIQ01000350.1 GCF_003061105.1 Arthrobacter sp. HMWF013 | reverse complement strand
CGGCAGCACTGAATACCTCACCACCCTGGGCAGTGAGCTGGGAATCGGCGCCGCTGAAGTGGCTGCGCTTTTCACCACTGACAAGTACGCCGCCGACGTCCGCGCCGACTTCGCGGAGGCCCGGGCCCTGGGCATCAGCGGCGTCCCGTTCTTTGTGATCGACCGCAAGTTCGGGCTCTCCGGCGCCCAGCCCGCCGAAACGTTCACCGCAGCCCTGAACCAGGCCTGGCAGGACGCCAATCCACTGGTACTGGTCAACTCTGCGGACGGCGAAGCGTGCGGCCCGGACGGCTGCGCTGTCTGATACCAGATTTTACTGACACATCGCGGTAAAGTGTCTGCATGCCCAGGATTTCGGCGGCGACCAATGCCGCGCAACGCGCCGAGACGCAACGCCGGGTCCTGACAGCCTTCGGCGAGCTCCTCTTCACCCACGGCCTGCCGGGGCTGACCATGACGGACGTTGCCCGGCATGCCGGGGTGGGGCGCACCGCGGTGTACAACTACTACGCCGATATCGAAGAGCTCCTGATCGCCTACGCGCTGGATGAGACTGAGCGGTTCCTCGCCGAACTCCGGGAATCCCTGGCCCGGCTCGAAAACCCCGTGGAGCGGCTGGCACTGTACGTCCGCACCCAGGTGGAGGACCTGAGCCGCCGCCATCTGCCGCCGGGACCTGCGATGGCGGCGGTACTGTCGCCGTCGTCCTTTGCCAAACTGGCCGACCACGTGGGCGAGCTGAGCATCATGCTGCAGGGCATCCTGCGTGACGCCATGGCCCAGGGTTACCTGCCGGAGGCCGATATCAGCCAGCAGGCGCAGCTCATCCACGGCACACTGTCCTCCAGTGCGGCGCGCGGCAGCAACGAGCCCGCTGAACTGGAGGCGCGGATCACCCGGACTGTGCGCTTCATCCTGTTGGGTGCCGGCGCGAGGTTCGACGACGACGGCACTCCCCAGCGGGTCGGCCTCCCGCTTTCGTGATCGACAGGAAAAAGGCTTCTACGGTGTGGGGCCCGCCGTCGGAATGACCGGCCACTTGGCGTCGTCCGCGATGCGCCGGCTTTCCCGGGGGCAACTCAGCGGCCCTGGCGTCTGGTCCACCTGGTCCGCCGCGGCAAGCGCCTGGTAATCCCCTGCAAGAATCAGGTCCACACTGGCGTCAGTGCGTCCGTCCTGGAAGTAATCCGAGCCAGGCACGTTCCGTTGGACGCTGAACGCGGCGGACTGCCCGGCCGCCCCGGACACCACCGCGGCAACTCCCCGGTAGCCGGCATCAGTGTTGGCCACGGCCCCCACCACGAACTTCCGGCCGAGCAAGTCATCAGCCACCGTCCTGGCCAGGCCGGGCCGGCTGGTGGAGTTGTAGACGTTGAGGTTGATCTGCTCAGGGGGGGTGTAATCGAAGGTTGCACCCGGGCAGATCGACGCAGGTTCATCGCTGGCCTCGGTGGCCGGAATCCGGAGCTGGCCGCTCACAATGGCCACTGCGGTGATGATCGCGCCCACGATCAGGCCCAGCAGGAGCACCAGCACCACACCGTGCACCACCCGGCGGCGCAGCCGGGCGGGGTCGTCAGGATCACCCGCAGCCTCAAAGGTTGCCCGCAGCTCGGGCCCGGTCACCACGTGGTGGCCGTGCAGGACGCTGACGTCCTTGAGTTTCCTAGCCATCGATCACCAGCACACGGGCGTGGATGGCGGTGCGCTGGTGCAGCGCGGTGCGCACAGCCCGGTGCAGGCCGTCCTCAAGGTAGAGGGTGCCCTGGTACTGCACCACGTGGGGAAAGAGATCCCCGAAGAAGGTGGAGTCTTCGGCCAGGAGCGCTTCCAGGTCCAGAGTCCGCTTGGTGGTCACCAATTCGTCAAGGCGGACGGGGCGCGGCGGTAGCGATGCCCATTGTTTGGGCGTGTTGTAGCCATGGTCGGGGTACGGGCGTCCTTCGCCCACAGCTTTGAAGATCACCATGCCACACTAGGCATGTTGGCTTCCCAAGAGAAGTGTCAGGCCCGCGGAGCCCTCAGGTTGTAGCCAAACAGTGACCATCCGTCACATCCCGGGGACTTGGGCCACCGGCGCCGGCACGGCTGCGGCCGGCTGACAGAATAGAGCCATGACTGCACCCGAGTTCCCTGCCGGTTCCACGCCGGGCGTCCGCCTGCCGTCCGCCCCGCCCCTCGCCCTCCTGCTCGATGTCGACGGCCCGGTGGCCAGCCCGGTGACCCGTGACGTGAAACCGGAGATCATCGCAGACCTGGTGGCCCTTGCCGCGGCCGGGATTCCGGTGGTTTTTAACACCGGACGCTCTGATGCCTTTATCAGGGAACAGGTGATGGAACCGATGATTGCCGCCGGCATTCCCGCGGGAACCATCATCCACGCCATCTGCGAAAAGGGTGCAGTCTGGTTCAGCTACACCGCTGCCGGGCCCGGCCCCATCCATGTGGACCACGAACTGGCTGTACCCCAGGCCTACGGCGACGACGTCCGCAGGCTGGTCGACGAGGACTTTTCGGCGCACATGTTCTTCGATGAAACCAAGCGGGCCATGGTATCCGTGGAGCAGCACATCGAGGTAGCGTCCGCTGAATACCTCGCCGAACAGAAGCTCTTCGACGCCGAGGCCATGGAGCTGATGGCCAGGCACGGTCTCGGTGTGGTCCGGCTCGACCACCATGAGCCGAATTCCGACGACGAGGTGGACTACCGGGTGGACCCCACCATCATTTCCACGGACATTGAGTCAGTGCGGCTGGGCAAGGACCTGGGCGCCAGCCGTGCCGTTGAACTCCTGGCTGCGCAGGGGATCACCCCGCAGGCGTGGCGGACCGTGGGTGATTCCCGCACCGACTACGCCATGGCGGACTGGCTGCACCACAACGACCACCCGGTAAAGCACGTCGACGTCCGCCCGGCGGACGGGGTCCCGGTGAAGCCCTACGAGGTGCTGACGGCCACGGATCTGGGGCTCGGCGAAGACGTGATTCACGACGACGCCGGCGGCGCCTTCCTACGCAGCTGGCGGGAAGCCGTGGCCGGCTGAGTCCGTCACCGGCAGCTTTCCCGCGCTTGGGGCCCGCTTGGGACCTGCTTGGGGCCCCTTGGGGCCCGCCGCTTGGCGGTGCCGCTATTATTCAAGAGAGAACCATTACCATTTAGCCGCGACGGAGACAACCATTACAGAAGCACCGGTCCAGGACGAGATTTATTATGGTGGCCAGGCGTCCGTAGAAGTACGGAGCCATACGGAGGTGACATCTCCGGCAGCTGAGGCGCGGCTGAAGAACAGGCCGGACGTAGTCCGCCACAAGGGCAGGTACGCCCTGATCAACCACAACCGGACGCCCTACCAGGCCATGGTGGAGGACCTGTTGTTCCTTCGTGGTGTCCTCGCGGCCGAAGGCCTGGATTACCTGCTGGTCCGGGGCAACAGCGACCGTCCGGTGATCGCCCTGGACTGGAAGGACCGGAAGAAGCTCCGGTCCGCCCTGGTGAAGGCCTGCCGCAATGAGCCGGTCTACTCCATGACCGTTGATGCGAAAAAGAAGTCCTCCGTGCTGGTGGCTGACGGCGAGCTCTCCCCCAACAGGCAGGCCCGCATCTTCCGCCTGTACCGTCCCCGCGTTGAGCCCGACGGCGGCTTCGAGTTCGGTTCCTCCGCCGGAGTCCAGATTGAGCTCTGGAGCTTCGAGGGTAACCAGCTGATCCTCCCGATCGAGAACTCGCTGACGCGCCGCACCATGCTGACCCAGGACGCGGTCCGCGGGACGGTTGAACGCTACGGGCACACCTGGCCGACCATCGAGAACATGTTCGCGGACCACGCCAGCGACATCAGTTTCGACATCGATCTGGTTTTCTCGTGGGTTGACGGCAGCTCACCCGAGTACATCGCCGCCCGCCGTGCCCAGCAAAAAGGCGTGGTCCTGGGCGAAGGCGACGACAGCGAAGCCCGCTTCCGCCAGATCAACGAGCTCAAGTACGCCCTGCGCTCGGTCTATATGTTTGCGCCGTGGATCCGCCGGATCTTCATCGCCACGGATTCCCCTGCCCCTGAGTGGCTTGCCGAGCACCCGTCGGTGACCATTGTCCGCAGCGAGGAATTTTTCTCGGATCCCTCAGTGCTGCCCACGCACAACTCGCAGGCAGTCGAATGCCAGCTCCACAACATCGAGGGCCTCTCCGAGCACTTCCTGTACTCCAATGACGACATGTTCTTCGGCCGGCCGGTGGGCCCGGATATGTTCTTCACTCCCGGAGGCATCACCAAGTTCATCGAGGCCGACACCCGGATCGGGCTGGGAGACAACGACGCCGAGCGCAGCGGCTTCGAGAACGCAGCACGCGTGAACCGCAAGCTGCTGTGGACCCGCTTCGGGCGGATCACCACCCGTCACCTGGAGCACACGGCCGCTCCGCTGCGTCGCAGCGTTGTGGCAAAGATGGAACGTGAGTTCCCGGCGGAGTTCCAGAAGACGGCGGCGAGCAGGTTCCGGGCCGCTGACAACATCTCGGTCACCAACTCCTTCTACCACTACTATGCCCTGCTCACCGGACGGGCAGTCACCCAGACCGCGGCCAAAGTGCGCTATGTGGACACCACGGCCCGCGCCGGGCTGAACTACCTGCCCAAGCTCCTGGCCAAGCGCAATATGGATTTCTTTTGCCTGAACGACGGCAGTTTCCCCGAAGTCCCTGCGGACGAGCGGGCGCAGCTGGTGACCGACTTCCTGGAGAAGTACTTCCCCATCAAGGCGCCCTGGGAGCTTTAGCCGTTGCAGGCCCGGCCGGCAGAAGCTGCTAGCCGGCCGCAGGCAGTCCGGCGTTGGTCGCAGCTTTGGTGCCTGCCTTGGTCGGTGCCTTCGCGGTTTCCGGGATCGTTACTCCGGCGTCGGCCAGGCGCCGGGTGGTCTCCTCGGCGGTGACGTACTCGCCCACAGTGATGGCGCTGCCCAGGGGAACCACCGAGTGGACGATGGTGTGCTCATAGACATGGACGAGGTTGAAAGACTGGCCGGCGTCGCGTCCGCGCGTGCCGCCCACCGGCACGTTGAGGTCCTGCGTGTAGCACGAGGCCGATGCTACCGAGACGGGTACTCCGGCGAAGCTGGCAGTGGTCGAATAGTGCAGGTGTCCGGCCAGGATGGTGCGGACGTCTGAGTTACGGACGACGGCGGCCAGGGACGCCTGGTCCCTGAGCTCCACCAGCACGGACAGGTCCAGGACGGACGGAACCGGCGGGTGATGCAGTGCCAGGATGGTGCCGTCCGGGGCCGGGGTCTCAAGTTCGCGGCTCAGCCACTCCAGTTGCGCGGCGCTCAGTTCGCCATGGTGGAAGCCCGGCACTGAGGTGTCCATGGTGATGATGCGGAGCCCGTTGAGGAAATAGCTGTGATCCACGGGATCGTCGGTTCCCGCCTGGTCCAGCAGGCCCTTGCGGAAATTTGCCCGGTTGTCGTGGTTTCCCATGGCCCAAATGACCTTGGCACCCATGTCCTGGCATGCCGGCTCTACGATGGCCCGGAGCTTGGCGTAGGCCTCGGCCTCGCCCTGGTCCGCAAGATCGCCGGTGAAAATGACTGCTTCAGGCCTGGCGCCGGATGCCCGGACCTCCTCGAAGAGCTGTACAAGCCTGGCTTCGCTGTCGACTGCGCCATAAAGAGGTTCCGGACCCCCCATCAGATGGGGATCGCTCAGGTGGAGAAGGAAGTGGCGTGGCCGGGGGTGTTCGGCCTCGATGTGCTTCATTGCTACCTCTATGGTCGGCGGGAAGCGGCTCTTCCCTTCTACCTTCAGTACGCCCAATCCAACCAGACATTTGGCAAACATTAGGCAAATCGCCGCCGCCGTGTTGGAAAAAGGCTGAAGAATTACTTCCGGGAATCGTCCAGGGTGGACGGTCCGGCATGTGTCAGGACAGCACCTCCTCAATCGCGTCAATGATCTCGGCGGAGTCCGGTTCGACTGTGGGTGCGAAGCGGGCCACCACTTCCCCCTCGCGGTTGACCAGGAACTTTTCGAAGTTCCACTTGACGAGGCCGGGCAATATTCCGGATTTGAACTTTGTCAGCTCGGCATAGAGCGGATGCTGGTTCTTGCCCCGCACGTCCGCCTTGGACGTCAGCGGGAATGTTACGCCGAAGTTCCGTTCGCAGAATTCCGCGATTTCAGCGTCGTCTCCGGGTTCCTGGCCGGCGAATTGGTTGCAGGGGACGCCCAGGACCTCGAGGCCGCGGTCCTGGAACTTTCCGTAGAGGGTTTCGAGCCCCGCGTACTGCCGGGTGAAGCCGCAGTTGGATGCCACGTTGACCACCAGTACAGCGTTCCCGTTGAAACGGCCGAAATCGGTTTCGGAGCCGTCGTTGAGCGTGAGTGGAATGGAGTGCAGGGCTGTCATGGGGTCCTCCGGAAGTGGTTCATACGGGTTATTCGTAGCCAAGAGGCCATCGTACGGGTCCACTCTGGAGCCTCCTCTCAGGATCCGGCCGTCGGGGACGGGGTAGCTTCCGGGGTGACAGGATCCGCCGTCGGCGACTCCGTGGCCGGGTCACTCTCAGTGGTTGACGTCGGCGTCGGCGTCGGCGTCGGACCGGTTGTCCTTCGGTCCCTCCAGTCGGAAGCTACCGGCGTTGGAGTGGCCGTGTCGGTGGGGGTCCCGGTGGAAGACGCCGACGTCGGAGTGGGGGCAGGCGTCGACGTGGCAGTGCCGGACGGCGATGGGGAGGTGGATGTTGGCGTCGGCTGCGACCGTGTGGCCGTCGTTGTGGGGACAGGCGTCGACGTCGCACTCCTGGATGGGGACGGCGTGGTGGGCGATGTCGTCGTCGGCGATGTCGTGGTCGGCGATGTGTGGCTGGGTGTCGGCGTCTCCGTCTCAGTGGGGGTCTGAGTCGCGGTACCGGACGGTGTGGAACTTTCGGAGGGCGAGGCAGCCCCGGACGGTGAGGAAGTTTCGGAGGGCGAGGCAGTTCCGGACGGTGGGGTAGTGTCCGACGGCGACGCAGCAGGCGTGGGTTCCTGTGTTTCCGGGGCGGGGGTGGTGGGGTCAGGACTTGGCGGATCGGGCAGCTCGTCGTCCCCGAACAACACCGTATGGCTTTGGTCCGTGGCAACAGGGATGGCCCAGCGGAGGGCTTCCGCAGCCGGGGACGAAGGCCTGGCATCGAAGCTCTCCATGGCGATGTCGGCCAGCTCATCCAGCTGCCGGGTGGGTATAAGGATCCAATTCAGGGGGCTGGTGTGTTTGCCGCCCAGTATTGTCTCGAAGTGAAGATGACAGCCGGTCGACCAGCCGGTGGTCCCAACCCGCGCGACCACCTGACCCACCTGAACGGACTCGCCGGTCTCCACGGC
>NZ_QAIQ01000349.1 GCF_003061105.1 Arthrobacter sp. HMWF013 | reverse complement strand
CGTGATGTAAAGCCGCAGGTCGCTGTGGCAATTCAATTTGATTCTATGGTGCCCCAAGTAGCGCGTCCACACGGCCGAATATGCCACCAGCGAAACCCCGCCGGGCCTTGGCAAAAGGTGGTGCTGAGGCTCTCAGCAACCTCCCAGCCAACGTTCGCCCCAGTTCCAGCCAGACAGTCCATAGTTAATGCAGACGAGGATGAAAGGAAGTCCAATGACTGAGAACCCAACCCCGGGTGCAGCGCCTGAGAACCGGCATCCGGATGAGAACCCGGTCGCCGCACAGAACGCTGCGGAGGACCGCAGCGACGCTGCCGGTCACGGCAATCCGACCGAGCGGCTGGACCGCCCGGGGGAGTCTGAAAACGCCACACAGCAACTTCCCGGCGCACCCCGGCCGGTTTATCCTCCCCGCGAACCTTTTTACGGCCAGCATGGCCAGCCGGCACAGAGCCAGCACACCCAGGGCCGGCAGGCGACCGGCCAGGGCCAGTACGCGCAGCCCACGTCCGGCCAGAACCCCGCTTCGCCATACGGCGCGGCTTACCGGGCACCGGAGCAGCAGTACGCGCAGCATGGAGCGCACTCGGCCGCGCCGGCCGGATATGCGGGTCAGTTCAACTCCGCCCCCAATCCGGCGGATGCACCGCGCCGGAAGGCTTCTTTCGGCGTAGGAACCCTCGTGGCCAGCATCCTTGCCGCCGGCCTGGTGGGTGGCGGGGTCGCGACAGTCGGCTCGGCAAACCTCTTTGATACGGGCTCGCCCGCAGCGTCAAGCAGTAACAGCCAGCCGGGCACGGTCATCGTCAATAACCAGGACGACGTCAACGCCATCACCGCGGCCGCGTTGAAGGCATCACCTTCCGTGGTGACCATCAGCGCCACCAGCGGCGGTTCAGGCGGCACAGGATCCGGAATCGTCCTCGACGGGGAGGGCCATATCCTCACCAACACCCACGTCGTCACATTGGATGGCCAGACCGCCTCCGCAGCCTTGGAAGTGCGAACCAGCACGGGCCAGGTGCTCAAGGCCACCCTGGTGGGAACTGACCCCCTTTCCGACCTCGCAGTGATCAAGGTGGACAACGCGTCCGGGCTCACTGCAGCCACCCTCGGGGACTCGGGCAAGCTCAATGTGGGGGACACCGCCATTGCCATCGGCTCACCGCTTGGCCTGACGGGTACTGTCACCGACGGCATCGTCTCCACCCTGAACCGGACCATCAGCGTCGCCTCGGCAGCGGCGCCGGACGAAGGCGACAGCTCTGAGGACGACGACGGGTTCCAGTTCGCACCTCCGGGCGGTGGCGAGAGCCAGAACACCGCCAGCCAGGGTTCGATCTCCATCAATGTGATCCAGACAGATGCGGCGATCAACCCCGGAAACTCCGGCGGTGCGCTGGTCAACACCGACGGCGAAATCATTGGCGTCAATGTGGCCATCGCCTCTGCCGGTTCGGATTCCTCGTCCTCCAGCGGCAACATCGGCGTAGGCTTCAGCATCCCCATCAACCACGCCAAGCGCGTGGCACAGGAGCTCATCGACACCGGCAAGGTCTCCCATGGCCAGCTGGGCGTCAGCGTGAAAGACAAGTCCTCCGGGACGGCGTCCTCCAGCTTCTCCGTGGGTGCGGACGTCGCAACCGTCGAGGCCAACTCAGCAGCTGCCAAGGCCGGCATCAAGGTTGGCGACGTGATCACCAAGTTCAACGACCTCCCCATCGGCGAGTCCAAGCAGCTGACGGCAGCCGTTCGCGAGCAGGCCGGGGGCTCCACCGTCAAGCTCACCGTCCTGCGGAACGGCCAGGAGCAGACGTTCGACGTCACGCTCGGCACGGCACCGGACCAGTAAAGCACCGGACCCACCGACGACGGCGGCGGCCACCACACAAGGTGCCTGCCGCCGTCGGCCGTTAACGGCTGAACCAAGGGGTCAAGCCGGGGTGACACAGGCGTTAACGGGACGGCAACGGGGCGCGGCTATATGGTTAGCTAGGATCTACCCGTACCCCGGGCGTTCCGCGGCCATGACCTCACCCGGCTGGCTATCCACAAGCATGGAAGGCTGCTGTAAATACAGTGGAAGAGACATTGAAGATCATCGTCCTGGTCAAGCACGTGCCGGATGCGCAGTTCGACCGTCACCTCAACGGAGAGGGCTACACCACCGACCGGGAGGAGAGCATCCTGTCGGAACTGGATGAATATGCTTTGGAGGCGGCGTTGCAGCTGGCTGAGGCCCGTGGCGGTGCCAAAGCGGGCAACCAGGTCATTGCCCTGAGCATGGGCCCCTCCGGTGCCGTGAATGCCGTTAAGAAGTCCCTCCAGATGGGCGCCACCGAAGGCGTACACCTGACGGACAGCGCGTTGGCGGGCTCAGACGCCGCCGCCACGTCACTGGCGCTCGCAGCCGCGGTCCGCCACCTCGGTGCAGTGGACCTCGTCCTCACCGGCATGGCGTCCACCGACGGCGAAACCTCCTTGGTTCCCGCGCAGCTCGCCGAACGCCTCGGCCTGCCCCAGGTAACC
>NZ_QAIQ01000348.1 GCF_003061105.1 Arthrobacter sp. HMWF013 | reverse complement strand
TTGCCGTTGCAGCACCAAGGCCGTGGGCCTCGGCGGTGAAGTCAGTTCCGCTGCGGGCGGCGTCCACTGCGAGGCGCCAGGCATCACGGCCGCCGGCAAGGAATTCGTGGGCCACGGCCAGCTCGCCCTGGACCTGCCGGGAATCTGAAGGCAACTGGCCCGGTGGCTGCGAAAACGGCGCGGTCCATTCTCCGCGCACCCAGCCAAGCGTGGCCGGCACTTCGGAGGTGCCCACGGTGGTCAGCGCCGCTCCCACCTCAACCTCGGGATTCACTCCTTCGGACAGGACCCGGAAGAATTTCACAATAGCCGCCGACTCGCCGTCGTCCACTATGACTGAGCTGTTGGACTGCTCGCCGGAGAGGACCTTGACGACACCATTGGCCGTCGGCAGGCGGTGGTCCGACCGGGTGCTGTGCCCCGTCGCCGAACCGGGACGCGACCCTTCTGACCGGATCAGCTCCAGCCACGCGGCCACAAAGGACGGGTCATATACGGCGTCGTAGATCCAAGGCATCCCGGCATCAGGCCTTCGACCCACCAGTCCCCGCTCAGCTCCGGCGAGCGGGAAATCCCGGTAACTCAAAGGAACCTGGACGACGTCCGTCCGGTTGCCGCCGTCGGCCGTGCGGTATGAAACGGCCAGCAGGAAAACCTCCAGCCGTGCCTGCCCTGACACGTCCTCAAGCCTCAGACTTCCCGCCTGTTCCAGCGCAAAGTCGGCCGTCTTCACGGGGAACCAACGCTGGCGCGGAAGCCATTCGCGCAGGACAGGGACCAACATGGCAGTAAGGGTGGGTTCGTTCATGTCAGTTCTCGATGGACAGGATGGGAAGTGCCTGCGTGTAGGGCGAGGACGGATTCGAGGTTGCCGAACGGATCCGCAGCCAGAAGAAGTCGTGGCTTCCCAGGGTCAGGGTCAGGGTTCCGTCACCGTCGATCCCAGGGAACGGCTGGCCCCCGAAGACATCACGCAGTCCGCGGCCGGCGAACTGGGGAATCTTGAGTTTGGCTGCGACCGGGTGCTGGGAGAGGTTGAAGGCGCACAGGATGGTCTCGCCGTCCTCCCCCGCGGTGTTGTCATCCGAGAGTTCCCGCAGATATGCCACAACGGAGTCGTGGTCTGCTTCCACATGCTTGAACGCACCCAGCCCGAACGCCGGGTGGTTCTTGCGTACGCTCAGGATCTGCCGGGTCCAGCGGAGCAGGGAACCGGAGTGGGCGGCTTCGGCTTCCACGTTGGCCATGGAGTAGTTGTACACCAGCGACTGGATCACGGGGAGGTACAGCTTGCCGGGGTCCGCGTGGGAGAACCCTGCATTCCGGTCCGGATTCCACTGCATGGGCGTACGGACGGCGTCGCGGTCCTCGAGCCAGATGTTGTCGCCCATGCCGATTTCGTCCCCGTAGTACAGGAAGGGGCTGCCCGGCAGGGACAGCAGGAGGGCGTTGATCAGTTCGATCTCCGCCCGCGAATTGTCCAGCAAGGGCGCAAGGCGGCGGCGGATCCCGATGTTGGCGCGCATCCGGGGATCGGGCGCATACCAGCCCAGCATTGCTGCACGCTCGTCGGCGGTGACCATTTCGAGGGTCAGTTCATCGTGGTTCCGCAGGAAGGTCCCCCACTGGGCCCCTTCGGGGATCTCGGGAGTGTCCTGCATGGTCTCGATGATGGGAGCAGCCTTCTGGTCCCGCAGCGCGTAGTAGAGGCGCGGCATGATGGGGAAGTGGAAAGCCATGTGGCATTCCGGCTCCTCCGCGGTGCCGAAGTACTCCACGACCTCGTTGGGCGGCTGGTTGGCCTCGGCGATGATGACGCGGCCGGGGTAGCTTTCGTCCACCATGGCCCGCAGCTTCCGGAGGAAGTCATGCGTTGCGGGCAGGTTTTCGCAGTTGGTCCCCTCCTCCTCGAAGAGGTAGGGGATGGCGTCCGCGCGGAACCCGTCGATGCCCTGGTCAAGCCAGAAACGGACCACATCGAAGAGGGCCTCGATGACTTTCGGGTTCTCAAAGTTCAGGTCAGGCTGATGGCCGAAGAAGCGGTGCCAGAAGAACTGCCGGCGGATGGGATCGAAGGTCCAGTTGGACTCCTCGGTGTCCACGAAGATGATGCGCGCATCCTGGTACTTCTCGTCCGTATCGCTCCAGACATAGAAGTCGCCGAACGGACCGTCAGGGTCCTTCCGCGATTCCTGGAACCAGGGATGCTGGTCCGAGGTGTGGTTCAGCGGCAGGTCGATAATGACCCGGACGCCACGGGCGTGGGACTCGGCCACGAGCCTTTTGAAGTCGGTGATGGTGCCGAACTCGTCCAGGACGGAGTTGTAGTCGGAGATGTCATAGCCGCCGTCACGCAGCGGTGACTGGAAGAACGGCGGGAGCCACAGGCAGTCCACCCCCAGCCATTGGAGGTAGTCCAGCCTGTCGATCAGGCCGCTGAAATCGCCGGAGCCGTCGCCGTTGGCATCCGCAAAGGCCCTGACCAGCACCTCGTAGAACACGGCCTTCCGATACCAGAGCGGATCATGGGGCAGACCAGGGGCATTTAGCTCAAAGGTGCCCTTAGGGGTGAAATGCTGACTGGAACTCTGCGGGTTAAAGCTCACTGATGCAATCTCCTCACGCTCAGGATGTGTGCGGGTTCGACGTGTGCGTCCAGGCGGACGTAGTTGTATTCGCCCCATTCCCAGGATTCTCCGGAAATGAGGTCTTCCACCAGGAAGCCGCCGTTGGGCGAGAGGTCTTCCGGGTCAAGTTCGAGGGCTGCGAGGTCAAGCGATACGGTGCTTTCCCTGATGCCGTGCGGATCAACGTTGACCACCACAATGATGGTGTCCTTGGTGCCGTCCGGCAGCGTCTTGTGCTTGGAGTACACGACTGTGGCGTCATCCGTGCTCTGGTGGACCGTGAGGTTCTGGAGGTCCTGCAGCGCCGGGTGGGCGTGCCGGATGGCGTTGAGCCTGGTCAGGTAGGGCGCCAGGGTGCGGCCGGATTCTGCGGCAGCGTCCCAGTCGCGGGCCTTGTACTCGAACTTCTCGTTGTCGATGTACTCCTCCGCGCCGGGACGGGCAACATGCTCATAGAGTTCGTAGCCGGCGTAGACGCCCCACAGCGGGCTGGCGGTGGAGGCCAGGGCCGCCCGGATCTTGAAGGCCGCCGGGCCGCCGAACTGCAGGTATTCGGTGAGGATGTCCGGGGTGTTGACGAAGAAGTTGGGCCGGAAGTACGCCGACGACTCGTGGCTGACCTCGTTGAAGTACGTTTCCAGTTCCTTCTTGGTGTTCCGCCACGTGAAGTAGGTGTAGGACTGCTGGAAGCCGGCCCGGCCCAGTGCATGCATCATGGCAGGCCGGGTGAACGCCTCAGCGAGGAACACGACGCCCGGTGCCTTTTTGTTAACCTGGGCGATCAGCCACTCCCAGAACCACACAGGCTTTGTGTGCGGATTATCAACCCTGAAGATCTTCACGCCGTGGCTGACCCACAACAGGACGATCCGCAGGATTTCCTTGGAAAGACCCTCGGGATCATTGTCGAAATTCAGCGGGAAAATGTCCTGGTATTTCTTCGGCGGGTTTTCGGCGTAAGCGATGCTGCCATCAACCCGGGTGGTAAACCATTCAGGGTTCGACTGAACCCAGGGATGGTCCGGCGCGGCCTGCAGTGCCAGGTCCAGTGCGACTTCCAGCCCAAGCTCCTTCGCCCGGGCCACAAAAGCATCAAAATCCTCGAAGGTGCCCAGGTCCGGGTGGATGGCGTCGTGGCCACCTTCCTTGGCGCCGATGGCCCATGGCGAGCCGGGATCGTGAGGACCCGCAATGAGCGTGTTGTTGGGCCCCTTTCGGTGCTGGACGCCGATGGGGTGGATGGGCGGCATATAGATCACGTCGAAGCCCATGTCCGCCACCGCGTCCAGCCGTTTCGCCGCAGTCCGGAAATTGCCGGAGGTCCACTCGCCGGTGTTGTGGTCCCGCACGGCGCCCTCGGAGCGGGGGAAGAACTCATACCACGCGCCGCGGCCTGCAAGGTCGCGTTCGACCAGCAGGGGGTACTGCTGGGAAACGGTGATCAGTTCACGGATGGGCTGGCGGTCCACAATGGCCGCCACATCCGGGCCGAATCCGGCGCCGAGGCGTTCCTCCTCGCTGAGGGACCTGTCCGCAAGGACTGCCGCCGCCATACGAAGGGTGCGCCGGTCCGCCGCAGTGCGGAAGACGTCGTCGGCTGCGTCCAGCAGCAGGGCCGAGCCTTCGGCGAGCATCAGCTCGACGTCGATGCCGGCTGCTACCTTGACCTCGGCATTGTGGTGCCAGGTTCCGTAGCGGTCGTGCCATGCCTCAATGAAGAAGGTCCAGTTTCCAACGGACGACGGCGTGAGGACGCCCTCCCAGCGGTCGGTCCCCATTCCGCGTTCCCCCCGGGGCGGCGCCAGCCTGACGCGCTGGCGCTCCTTTCCACGGGGATCAAGGAGTACTGCGGAGACGCCGAGCTGATCGTGCCCTTCCCGGAAAGCGGTGGCGCCCACCACAATCCCCTCCCCGGGCAAAGCCTTGGCAGGAAATTTTCCGTCGTCCACCACAGGTTGCACTGCGGTGATCGGAAAACGGCCAAACCTTAGCCCGTCGGTGATTTTGCCTTTCGGCTTTTTCTTTGAAGAGGCGGTGGTTCCTGAGTTAGTCGTCACCTGCTCGACGTTAGCGAGAAATGGGCCAGATTTCTAAGCCTGCTCATGTTTTTCCACCGCCGATTCGACTTTTCCGACACGTCAACTGTCATTTACCTAAAAGAAAGCCAAAGCAGTTCCGGCTGTCCTGGTTGTCGGTTAGTGTGGCGCAGGTGAAGGCAATCCGCAGATTTACCGTCCGAACTGTTCTCCCTGAACCCATCAGGCCCCTGGCCCGGCTGGCGACCAACCTGCGCTGGTCATGGCACCGGCCCACGCGTGATGTGTTCGCGGGGCTGAACCCCCGGATCTGGGAGGAATGCGGGCAGGACCCCATCAGTTTCCTCGGGCGGGTCAGCCGTGAGGAATTCCAAAGCCTCGCCGCAAACCAGGCAGTTGTTGAAAAGGTCCGGGCCGCCGCGGAAGATCTGGACCGTTACCTGGACGAGCCCCGCTGGTACCAGACCCTGGGGCAGGACGCCCCGGCAGCCATCGCCTATTTCTCCCCCGAGTTCGGCATCACCGAGGTCCTGCCGCAGTACTCGGGCGGTTTGGGCATCCTGGCCGGCGACCACCTGAAGGCCGCCTCCGATCTGGGCGTGCCACTGATCGGTGTGGGCCTCCTCTACCAGGCCGGTTACTTCAAGCAGTCACTCTCCCGCGACGCCTGGCAGCAGGAAACCTACCCGGTCCTTGACCCGGACGGCCTCCCCCTGACCCTGCTCCGTGAGCCGTCCGGAGACGGCAACGGCCGGCCTGTACAGATCTCGCTGCCGCTGCCCAACGGCCGCCGGCTCCTGGCACACATCTGGCGTGCCGACGTCGGGCGCGTTCCCCTGCTGCTCCTGGACTCAAACGTCCCGGGCAACGACGACGCCGCCCGCGGCATCAC
>NZ_QAIQ01000347.1:3601-8659 GCF_003061105.1 Arthrobacter sp. HMWF013 | reverse complement strand
CGAACAGACGACCCCGCCGGCGACGTTTTACCCGGTAGTTTCCGCTGCTGGAGCTGCTCCAAAAGGTCCGGCTGGGTGTAAAGCCAGGACCGTGACACGCCCGCTGTCCTGGCGAGTTCACTGACGGTCGCGGGTTGGGTGGTTTGGTCCAGTTGCTTGAGCGCCTCCTCCACTTGTTGACGCGCTTTCTCTGATCGCTGGCGAGCGGCGGCCAGAAGGTGATGGGTGTTGTCAGTTCGCATCGTTGCTGCTCCCGTCCCTGGTGCTTTGGATGGTGCTGATGATGCTTTCCAGGTTGACCGCGACGCGTCGGTTCATTTCGACGACCCGCGTTTGCCCAGCCGTCTGGGCCTCGGCAATGAGCCGATTCGTGGAGCGTAGATGGTCGAGGTGCTCTGACAGGAAGTCCGGGGTGGTGACGAATACCGGGCAGGTCAGGCAGGCGTTGGCGTGGGGGCAGGCCTGCTGCAGTGGCAGTCCGCAGTACCCGTTGGGCAGGGCCATGGTGACCCGACCCAGGTTTTCTTTCATCCAGGCCGCGTCATTGATCGTGTCATCCTGCCCGGCACTGATGGTTTCGCCGTGGATGTTGATTTTCGTTGCTTGTTCCCAGTGACGGCGGACGGTTTCGTCCTTCAGCCGCGCGTAGCGGGCGGTCATCTCGTGGGATTCATGATCCAGGAGCCGGCGGACCACTTCCTGCGGGACGTCGGCATTGATGAGCCGTGTCGCGTAGGTGTGGCGGAGTTGGTGGGCGGTGAAACGGAATGGGTGGCCCTGTTCATCATGCAGTCCGATCGTCGTCTGCCAGACCTGAATGTGGCCCGCGGCGGTTCCGGGGTTCCATGGCCGGTCCCCGCTTCGGGAGTTTCGGGCGGGGGCCAGGTAGCGGGCCTCGGGCATGATGGCTCGGACGGCAAGCGCTTGCCGGGTGATCGCGTCCGCGAGTTCGTCGTCAATGGGCAGGGTCGCCTCGCGGGACATTTTGTGGTTGATGTAGCGCAGGTAGGGTGCGTTCTGGTTGTCGTTGAGGAGGCAGTCGATTTCCAGGCGGTAAGTGTCGGAAAGGCGAAGCCCGGTGCGGATGAGTATTTGCATCATGAGCCGGTGTGGTTGCTCCAACTGCTCGAGCGCCTTGGGGTCCTCGATTTGGGCCATCACGAACTCGGGAAGTGCCCGGGGCAGTGCTGCCGGACGGCGGGGATGGTCTCCCATTCGGATCCCGGCAGATGGGGGAAGCGCCGGTTCCCAGTTGTTTTCGCGGACCGCGCGCAGGAACAAGGCAGTCGAACTCAGGGAGTAGCTGCGGCTGGCGGGACTGAGGCCGAGCCGACGCAACACGTTGAGGTAGACCTCGATGCTTTCCCGGGTGAAATGCTGCACTGCGCCGTTGGCACCGGCGTGTTCGGTGAAAGCGTCAGCCAGCCGTTGAAGGGCTGTCATGTCCCGGTTGAGCTGGGAATAGCTCGTGCCGGTGGAGATCCGCCAGCGCATGAACCGCTTCGCGAGCAGCCTTAGCCACGGCTGCGGCATGGTGTTAAACCGCAACCTGCCCTGCTGGCCGGTCCTGCCCCTGAATCCCATGACCTCAAGCCGCCAGAGATCGCGCTCGAATTCCGAGGACGCGTTGGGCGGTTCCAGAAAATGTTCCAGAGCCGAGGACAGTGCCGTGTGGGCACGGCGTACCGCCGATGAAGCATCCGGGAGTTCGGTGATTTGATCGCCGGAATGGCTCAGTAACGACCCTGCCTCCCGTTGCTTCAGCATGCTGAGCAGACTGCGGAGGTCCTGTGACCGGAACCCTTGCCGCTCCCTGGGTTGGGAAGCCAGGAGCTGGATCGCCAAGGCCAGCTCGATGCGTAACCGTTCCGGCAAGCCGCCCAGATTCAAGCTTTCAGGCTTGGTTGCCGGCCCCGACAATGCCGGGAATTCATCGAGACCAGGCTGGCCGAGTTTTTTCCACCGGAAGAGGTGCGTCTGGCACATCTGCTTGGTGCGGAGGAATCGGACGCACCCTGCAACGCTGCAGACCGGGAACAGGTTCCCCGCCAGCTCAGCGTCATCGAACACAATCACAGCGGCATCAAACCGGGGTGAAAGGGCAAGGCGCATCCGCGGCAGGGCGTTGCCCGGGCCGGTGGAAGCACACCTGACTTCACGCCCGGTCATCAGCGGTCCCCTTCTTGTTTGGACCGAAAGTATCACTGTCGGTCTCCGGCTTCTCCGGCAGCCAGCCCGCCGATGCCAGCGCCTTCCGCACGTGCTGAATGTCGAGGTGGGAATAGGTGTCGATCGTGGTCGCGACCGATGAGTGACCCAGAAGTTTCTGGACCACCTCAGACGGGACGTTCCGGCTAAGCAGGTCCGTGGCATACGTGTGGCGGAACTGGTGCGGTGTGAAGTGAAACCCCGTACGGGCCCGCAGCCGGGCGACCAGATCAAGGACCGCCTGGTAAGTCATCGGACGGCCCACGGGCTCCGCCCAAAGATTCACGAAGACATAGTCGCAATCCAGCGTCCCGTACTCGTCGAACAGGTAATCGGCGAACATCCGCACCAGACCGGGCTGGACGGGAATGTCACGGTCGCCGGTCTTGGCCCTGGCGTTGTTGGCGTTTCGCCGGGACCGCACCCTGACGATGCACTGAGCGGCGTCAATGTCCTCATGGCGAAGTCCAAGTGCTTCGCCGATCCTCATCCCGGACCCAGCCAGCAGGGCGAAAAGTAGCCGATCCCGTAGATGGTCGCATGCACCAAGGACCGCCGAAACCTGATCCTGGCTGAGCGTCCGCGGTATCCGGGCCGACGCCCGCCGCTTTATTTCCTTCCCCGGCCGGGCCGAACCGCCAAGATGGGCAAGCAACGGCTTCCACGATCCGCCGCCGCGCCGGCGCGACAGCGGCAGGAACTCGAAGGCCGCCCCATGCTGCTGATGGAACTGGTAGAACGACCCGACGGCGGATAACTTGCGGTTGATCGTCGTCGCCGAACAATACTCCGCCCGGCTCGTCAGGCTCCGCAGTTGTCCCGATCTCTCGGCCGGAGCGAGCCGCAGCCAGTTGACGAAACGGCCAAGATCCTCCAACTGCACGTCCCGCCACCGAACCTGGGACTGCTCGAGAAACGTGAAGAAGTCCCGCAGGTCGAACGCATAAGACCTGACCGTCCCCGGCGACCGGTCCACAGCGCCCAAATGAGCAAGAAAACGGTCCACTGGAGCCACGACGTCGTACGAGGGGTCGGTCACGGTCCAGGACTCCTCCCCATCGTGCTGAATCACTCGTTGAACGGACCAGTGCATGGGCGGCTCCTTAGAAACAGGCTCATGTTCTGGCATCCGGTCTAACAGGCCCAATTGACGGAACCGTGAACTCGTGGACAACACTTCAGATAACGCTCCCCCAAGCCGAACGTGACTGTCGTAGGGCACCCGTAGGCTACGTCAAAGACATCCAGCCAAGGGCTGAAGGAAACATATATTCGAATAAAGGTGTGTTGTGGGCGTAATCGTGGGTCCCCGTGTGATAGACGCGGGCATGTCCTTTTTGTCGGTGCTGATCTCCCCTGTGCCCGTCGCCGCGGGATTTCCCTCGCCGGCGCAGGACTATTTTGACGGCCGGATCGACCTGAACCAGCACCTGATCAAGGACATCACCAGCACGTATGTGGTGCGGGTGTCAGGGGACTCCATGGAGGGTGCCGGTATCAGCGACGGCGACGAACTGATCGTCAACCGCGCCCTCGAACCGCGCGACGGCTGTGTCGTCGTCGCGGTCCTGGATGGGGAACTTACGGTGAAGCGGCTGCGGATCACGGGCACCGGCGTCGTGCTTCAGGCCGAGAACCCCGCCTACCCGGACATCCACGTCCCGGCCCTGGCGGACCTGACCATCTGGGGTGTCGCTACGCGGTGCCTTCACCACGTTTAGGCGGTTGGGAAGAAAGGTCCGCAGCGGCAAGGCGCACCATGCGGAGCTCGCGCACGCCATCCTCCACATTCACGGTCCCGTCCGCCACGAACCCGTGCTTGCGGTAGAAGGCCTGCGCCCGGGGATTCGGATCGGCCACCCAGAGCGCTGCCGAATCGTCAGGGCCGACGACGGCATCCAGGAGGGCGGCGCCGGCACCGGTCCCGTGCGCAGCAGCAACGACGTACAGCACATACAGGTGGGTGCCCCACTGCAAACCGGGGCTCTGCGGGGGGCCCGCCATCGCGATCCCGATCACCTCGCCGTCGCGCTCGGCCACCGCGACGCGGTTGGCGCGGTAGCGCTCATCGCTGAGCGCTACCGTCCAGAACCGTTCCCGGGCGGCGGGCAACCCCGGGTCGTCCAGGACGCTGTCCGCCATCACGCCGCGGTACGTCTCACGCCACGACAACACATTCACGCGCGCCATCTCGGCAGCATCCTCAACGCGGGCGCGGCGCACCTTCACCGGGTTATCCATAGCCGAAACTCTACCGAGAGCTCCGGCTGGCATGGCGGCCAAAATCCCCGCCCCGCACACGGGTGGGGCCATGAGTAAGCCGGCCATCATGCGGCGGATGCCGCAGATCGCCCACGTGGACGTGAACTGCTTCTACGCCTCGGCCGAGCGCGCCTTCGATCCGTCGCTGGAAGGCAAACCCGTGGTGGTGCTGTCCAACAACGACGGCTGCGCGGTCACCCGCTCCCCCGAGGCAAAGGCCCTGGGCATCAGCGTGGGTGAACCCTGGTTCAAACTCGCCCCGAGGGCCAAGGAATGGGGCCTTGTTGCCCTGTCCAGCAACTACGAGCTCTACGGCGACATCAGCGCCCGGGTCATGGAACTGCTGGGACGCTACTCTGCATGGCTGGAGGTCTACAGCATCGACGAGGCGTTCCTCGGCGTCAAAGGCTCCCCTGCCGAGCTGCTGGCCCTCGGCAGGGCCATGAAAACCGCCGTCCGCCGCAACGTGGGCGTGCCGGTCTGCGTGGGCATCGCGACGACGAAAACCCTCGCGAAGCTGGCCAACAAATGGGCGAAAAACAACCCTGCCTTCGGCGGGGTCTGCCACTGGGACTCGGTGCCCGCCGC
>NZ_QAIQ01000347.1:0-3591 GCF_003061105.1 Arthrobacter sp. HMWF013 | reverse complement strand
GAACGGGAAGGCCTGATGCGGCGCCTGTCCGTGGTGGAGATCTGGGGCGTGGCCACCCGCCTCACCAAACGGCTGAACGTCCTGGGCATCTTTTCGATCCTTGACCTGTGCCACGCAGATCCGGTCATGATCCGGGACAGGTTCTCCGTGGTCATGATGCGAACCGTCCTGGAACTGCAGGGAACGCCCTGCATCCCCATGGAGGAGGTGCGGATCGGGCGCGACCAGCTGATCTTTTCCCGTTCATTCTCCACGCCCATCACCACGTCAGCCGGGATCCGGCAGGTCATGAGCGTGTACGGGCAGCAGGCCTCGGCACGGCTCGCCAAACACGGGCTGCAGGCAAAGGTCCTCACCGCATTCGCCGGAACCTCACACTTCAACCCCAAGGACACCTCTTATCCATCGGTGTGCATCCCGCTACCGATGCCCACAGCGGATCCGGTGATCCTCACCAAGGCCTCGCACGCGCTGCTGCCCCTCATCCATGAAGGCGTCAAATACGCCAGGGCCGGAATCATGGTCACGGACCTGCGGCCCACCGGGAACCAGGCGCCCCTGTCACTGTTCGAGAACCCGCACGAGGAACGCCGCATCGGATCACTCCTGGAAGACGTGGCCCGCCGGTACGGCCGCGGCTCGATCGGCCTCGGCCACGCCGGCATCCGGGGCGGGCCGGACTGGACCATGAAACGGGACATGCTCTCCCCCCGCTACACCACCCACTGGGACGAACTACCGCTCGTCAAGGCGGCCTAGGGGGGCAAGTCCGGCCGGGCTCCTACAGAACGGCTAATCCCCCCGTGAGAGGAAAGCCCGGATGGCGTCAGCCATCGGCTTGGCGTGGGTCCAATGCAGGTAATGCCCGCCTTCAAGGGTGAGGATCTCGTGCCGCTTGACGTTCTTCAGGAGGTTTTGCGTCGCCGCAGTCTTGGTATCAAGCGAGCCTGATTTGTCATCGGCAAGGAACGCGAGAACGGGCAGGTCATCCGGGTAGGTGACTCCCCTGAGCGCTTCCGCGTTGTTGGCGATCCGGGCAGTTTCGTCCGCGACGGCGGGATTCCCGAAGTTCCAGCTCCCCATCAGGCGCATGCGTTGCAGCTCGTCCTCTGTATACGCGTCGCTGTCCGGGTTGACCAGGTCAGGGGCCAGCCATGCCACGGTGCGTACCAGGCCGGTGACCGAAAGCGCCCGCCCCCAGTTGAAGCCTGGCTCCGGTTCCGGTACAGGATCGCTCCCCGGCTTCGGTATTGACGCGTCGATTTCGATCACAGCGGACACCTCGGCCGGATACCTGTTCGCGTAATCGAGCAGGTAAAAGCCGGCGATGGAATGCCCCGCCAGGACGTAGGGCTGCCTGACCTGGAGTTTGGACAGCGCTTCATGGAGCTCGGTGCTGATGTTCTGGTTGGTCCGCGGACCGGCTTCCATATCGCTGTAGCCGTACCCGAACCCTTCCACCACCATGACATCGAAGCCGCCGAGTTCGCGGACCAGCGGAGCGAAGTCGAGGCCGGGAGCCGGGGTTCCCAGGCCGCTGAGGAGGACGATCGGCTGGCCCTCGTCCCCGTTCCGGTAGACGTTCAGGGCGCCGCCGCTCACCGTGACCCGCTCACCGTAGGGTTTGATGCTCGATTTCTCCGCTGGCTCCAGGATCAGGTTGACCGCTGTGGAGGCGAGGATCAGCCCCAGGATGACCAGCCCCACAATGCCCGCCGCCCGCAACGGGCGCCTGCGCTTCTTCCGGACCGCTGAATCCGGAGCTACCTTTGACGTCCTTCGAGCAATCAGGCGCATGATGGGGCCTTTCCGCGTTCCCGGCGACGGTGAGCTCCGCGATGTTCCGGTGTGGGATGGCCCCCGGCAAATGCCGGGGGCCACCTTAACGGGAGATGCAGCGCTTGCTGCCGGTGCGCTCTTTAGCGCTGTGGCGTGCACGCAATGGCTAATCGCCCCAAAAGGCAGTCAACGGTAGCGTCCGTACTCCCGATCCTGTGTTGTATGAGGCTTGGGTTATGCGGCAATCTGCTGCTTTGCGCCCTTCGCCTCGATCTCAATTTTACGCGGTTTGGCCTTTTCGGCGACAGGAATCCGCACTGTCAGGACACCGGCGTCGTACGTTGCCTTGACGTTGTCCGTGTCCAGGGTGTCCCCGAGCATCAGCTGGCGGCTGAACACGCCGCGCGGCCGCTCAGAGGCGATCAGCTCGGTGTTCCCGTTCACCGGATCGGGGCGCTCGGCCCGCACCGTCAGGACATTCCGCTCCACGTCCAGATTCAATGAATCCAGCTTCACGCCGGGCAGATCGAAGGCCACCACAAATTCCTGGTCTTCCTGCCACGCATCCAAGGGCATCGCTGCCGGACGCGCTGCCGTACCGAGTACCTGCTGGGCCAGCCTGTCCAGCTCACGGAACGGATCGGTTCGCATCAACATGGCTTCCCTCCTCGTAAGAGACGGACCAACACATCCACCAGCCGATCTATATTGGCTGATGTAGATTTTTTATAACACCGAAGGCAGGTTGATGCAAGCCATCGGAAGGAATTTTTTACCTTCCGGCGTCCGGTCCACGGCGCAGGTCTTCCATAAGCTAAGCATGCTTAGCATAATTGTTTGTGCTGGGACCTATTCACCGGAACAGGAGCAAGCACCATGGCAAATGTGCGAACCACCGAACACAAAACCATCCTCCAGCGCGCGGCCCAGGTGGTAGGGGCCGTCTTTCTGCTGGTGGGCATCCTGGGCTTCATGCCGGGCGTAACCACCAACTACGAAACCATGGGTTTCGCCGGACACGGATCAGAAGCCCTCCTCCTGGGCATCTTCCAGGTGTCCATCCTGCACAACATCGTCCACCTGCTCTTCGGCGTGGCAGGCATCCTGCTGGCACGCACGCACGGGCAGTCCCGGGCGTACCTGCTGTATGGCGGAGCGATCTACCTGATCCTGTGGCTTTACGGCCTCCTGATCGGGCACGACACCCCGGCCAACTTTGTCCCCGTTAATACCGCAGACAACTGGCTGCACCTGGTTCTGGGCCTGCTGATGATCGGGCTCGCGATCCTGCTGTCCAGGGAGACCACCACGCGGCCTACCGCCGCAGGGGCCGGTCGCTAAAAGCCGGCGCGGAGTCTGCTCCGCGCCGGCTCCGCACCGGTTCGCGTCTGGTTCCGCTCGTGGTTTCGGTCAGCGGCGTGTCAGCTGCGCGTCGGGTCCGGATGAAGAGGCGCGGGCCCCGGATCCGGGACGGGCAGGGGACCTGGCGGTTCCGGCGTCGGGATGGGGTTTGGCCTGGCCGGTCCCGGGTGGCCGGGCTGGGTCGGATCCGGCGAAAACGGGTCAGGACCTGGTTCCGGCGGGAACGGCTCGGGTTCATGCACTGGCGGGATGGTCATTGAACTTCCCCTCTCACGCTGGGCGGATGCGCCTTCGCGTGATCAGGATACGCCTGTCAACCTTTTTCGCTCTACGAGGCAACGGGCGGGACGGCAGCCGCGCACCGCCGTCGTCCGCCCCCTCCCAACGCTCTGGCACTTTCCGTCGGTTTTTCCCAAACCCTTTGTCAGTTTCCGGCGTGTTTCCCAAACC
>NZ_QAIQ01000346.1 GCF_003061105.1 Arthrobacter sp. HMWF013 | reverse complement strand
GTGGGGGAAGCTGCCGGATCCGTTGCAGGCGGAGCTGACGGGTCGGTGGTGGCGCCGGAAGTGGGCGGGGCAGTCAAGCACTCGTCCGCGGGGGCGATGGTTCCGGTGCCTTCGAGGTTCTTGACGATCCGCTGTGCGTCGTAAAGATCGCGGGCCGGGACGGTCTGCCGGACGCGCTGCTGTGAGAACTGGGGCAATGAATCCATCTGGATTTCTGTCACGGCTTCCAATGTTGAGAGCTGGATGGGCCCCAGCCGCTGCGAAACCCCGTTGTAAATGGCAACACGGGAATCAAACTCCCCGATGTAGTAGCGGGTCTGCGTCCAGGCGTAACCAAGCCAAAGGCCCACGGTCAGCACCAGCAGGACCGACGCGGCAATGGACAGGGTGACCCACCGGCGTGGCTTAGGCCGTTCAAGGATTTCATCCTCATCGGACGCAGGGGTCTCGGCCTTGTGGGTCAGGACGGTTGCGGCACGCCTGGCAACAGTGCGCCCGGCGATGGTGGGAATGGAGCCTGACTCAGCTGCAGCAGCAGCGGCGCCCACCAGTTCGTGGGGGCGCGAGGCCAGTTCCTGGCGCAGGACCTCGGCTGAGAGGTGCTCGCCCAGATGAGGGTCGGTGCTGGACTGTTCATCGGTGGCAGACTTCTGACCCTCAGCTGCGGGGCGTTCGCCGGCCTCAGGGGCGTCAGGATCCTCCCGGGCGTCCGGCGCGGCAGCAGCGACGGGGGCAGCGGCGGCCGGCAGTGAAGGGACGACGTCGACGGCGGCGGTACTGACGTCGTCGCGCGTTTCCTCAACGATTTCCACCATGACCACGGTGACATTGTCGGGGGAACCGTTCTCAAGCGTGAGGTCAACCAGGGTTTCAACGCACTCGCGCAGGTCCTTCGTCTCGCGGACCGTCCGCTCCACCACGTGGCCGGCAACATAGTTCAGGCCGTCCGAGCACAGCAGCCAGCGCTCCCCGGGTTTGACGTCCAGGGTGTCCAGATCCAGCTCCGGGCTGGCGTCGACGTCGCCCAGGACACGCATCAGGACGTTCTTGTGCGGGTGGGTTTCGGCTTCTTCGGGCCGAAGACGGCCTTCATCGATGAGGCGCTGGACGAACGTGTGGTCCACGCTGATCTGCTCAAACTCGCCGTCGCGGAGGCGGTAGGCGCGGGAGTCGCCGATGTGCGCGAAGTGCAGTTTGCCCTCGGCGAGCAGCAGGGCGGTGACGGTGGTTCCCATCCCGGCCAGCTTGGGGTTGATGTGGACCAGTTCGGAGAGGAGCGAATTGGCGGTCTGGATCTCGTCCGCCAGGATGGTGCCGGCGTCGCCCGCGTAATCTCCCTTGTCCAGGTGCAGCATGTCCAGGACGGTGGCGGCCGAGGCGACGTCGCCGCCGGCGTGGCCGCCCATGCCGTCTGCAACCACGGCCAGATGGCGGCCCACATACGCGGAGTCGTCGTTTTTGGCTCGGATGCGTCCCACATCAGAACGCGCTGCATAGCGCATGATGAGGGGCCGCTGGACGGGCTTGGACTCGCCGGCGGGAACTTCAGCGGCCATTGCTATGGCCTCAATTCGATGACCGTCTTGCCGATTCTCACGGGTACGCCAGGCTCAACGGGCAGCGCCCGCGTCAGCTGCTGATCGGCGAGGTACGTGCCGTTCGTGGAGCCGAGATCCTCGATGAACCAGCGGCTGCCCTGGGGAAAGAGCCGCGCGTGGCGGCCTGAAGCGTAGTCGTCCTCAAGCACCAGGGTGGCTTCCTGGGCGCGGCCCAGGAGGATAGGGCTCGCTGCCAGCGGGATGGTGGTTCCTTTGAGCGGACCTTCGGTGACCACCAGTTGATGCGCCTGCTGCTTCTGCGGCGGCGCGGGTGCCTCGGCGAGTTCAGGGTTTTTCCGGACCTGCCGCGCTGTTGGAGTGCCGGCAGCGGCCTTGCGGCCCACCATCAGATCACGGCGCATGGCCGAGACGATGCTGAAAATCAGGACCCAGAGCAGGATCAGGAAGCCGAACCGGAGCGCGGTGATGGTCAGTTCACTCATGGGCGGCCACCGGTGTTGGCAGGCAGAAGGCGAAAGATGATTTTTGTCCGTCCCATGGTGATGGTGGAACCGTCGGTCAGTTCTGTGCTGCCGGCAACCTTGTGGCCGTTGACGTAGCTGCCGTTCGTGGAGCCCAGATCCACGGCGCTGGTAACGCCGCTGGCAGTACGGATCTCGAGGTGGCGGCGCGAAACGCCGGTGTCATCGACGAGGATATCCGCCTCCGAAGACCGGCCCAGGACGATGGACGGCGCGTTGAGGGAATAGCGCTGGCCGTCGATATCCAACACCGGCTGCAGGCGTACGGGCTGGCGGCTGGGCGCTGCCGGCACATGGGGCCGTGGTGCCGCGTTGCCAGGACCGCCCTTGGCCTTTTCGGTGGAAGAGACAATCTCGAAGTCACCGGCCCGCATGTCCTCGGCCCGGCGGAAGGAAATCCGCACGGATCCCTGGAGCGTATAGCCCTGGCTGCGCACATGGTTGATGACGACGTCGCAGAGTTCCTCGGCCAGCGGCGTACCCCAGTCCTGGGCGCGCCTGAAGTCCTCGTCACTGAGTTGGACGTCGAAGACATTCGGGGCCAGTGTGCGCCCCGCTGCGACGGTGAGGGCTTTGTTGTCTACCTCGCGGCGGAGGCGGCTGGCGATTTCCACAGGTTCAACCTGGGCACGCGAGCCTGTGGAGAAGACACCGCGGACGGCTTTTTCGATGCCACGCTCGACCTTGTCCAGCAATCCCATGGTCCTTCTCCTTTCCTCCCGGCTGCGGGGTAGTTTTCGCTCCGGAACTCACTGCAGAGCATTGTTCAGAACGCAGTGGCCAGCCGGAGCGCGGCAGGCACTACTACATCAGATACTACTGGGCAGGCCTGTGAATGACCTTAATCCCCAACGGCCGGGCGTCCGGAAAAGTTCAGTTTGCCGACCCAGGCATAGCGGTTCGGCAGGGCATTCCAACGGCGCCGCTGTCCTCAATTGGTGTTTTGCCGCCGATGTCCGTTATGCTTGATCTCGCTGCTTTTACAAGGTTGCGGTTCCGGGAAACCGGGCGTAAATCATGGAAAAGAAGTTGCGCGCGAGTGGCGGAACGGCAGACGCGCTGGCTTCAGGTGCCAGTATCCGAAAGGGTGTGGGGGTTCAAATCCCCCCTCGCGCACGCAAATATACAAAAGAACCCCGGTCTTCGGACCGGGGTTCTTTTGCGTCCGGGCCCGGTCCTGCTGCCGGGTCCGCGCAGACCATGTCCCACACGCCGCCGGAGTACCTGGTCCAAGACGACAAATCCCCGCCGCATGGCCTTTTCCCCGTGG
>NZ_QAIQ01000345.1 GCF_003061105.1 Arthrobacter sp. HMWF013 | reverse complement strand
GCCACTGCCTTCACCTGCGCGGCGTTGGCCTGTTCCGCTTCAGCCTTGCGGGCCTCGGCCGTTCGGGCGGCGTCGTCTGCGGCCCGGTTCGCGTCCTCAGCGGCAGCAGTCAAGGACCGGGCTGCAATGGCCGCCGTGTCCGCGGATTCAAAGGCGCGGCTGCGGCTGGCCGAAATGGCTTCCAGCGTCGCAGCCTGCTGCAGCGCTTCGCCGTTGCCGCTGACGAGGGTGGTCAGGGTGGGGTTCAGCCCGCCGTTGCGGTACAGGTCGCCTGCCAGTTGGCCCACCTGTTTGCGGGTTTTGTCCTGCAGCTCCGCTGCAGTCTTTGCCTTGGCGGTGGCGGCGTCAGCTGCCAGCCGGCGGCCCTGCAGCTCCACCAGGGACTCACCGTAAGCGTTGTTTGCCTGCATGGTCGCGGCGAAGGTGACCTGCTGGGCACTTGCGGCATCGGCCAGGAGACGCTCGATGGAGGTGACCTGATCGGCCGTCGCGCTTTCACTGGATTTCGCGGCGGCGATGTCTTCCGCCGAGGGAACCTCCGGCGAGGCCGGCCGCTGGACGGCGGCTGCGATGACGCCGGGAAGCTGGGGAGCAGGGTCTGCCTGGGCGGGGAGTGCAAGGCTTGCGGACAGCACGACGGCGGTGCACAGTGCGGCGGCCGTCAGGCCTGATCCAGTCAAACGCATTCGCAGAACCTCGCACGGTAAGGCTGGGGAGCGAGGTCCGGTGGCGGCATAAAGAGCCCCTCTACTGATCTCCCAGCAGTCCGAGGCTACGTGACCGACTGCACTTTAGCAACACTGGTCACATCAATAACATAAACAACAAGAGTGTGATTCCGGCACATCTGGACCGGCGTGTCTGAATTCCGGATGGCCGCCCCACCGCCTGCCGTCACAGCGCCCGCCGTCACGCGTGCTGGCGCGACTCGTGTTCTGAATGGCTGGCGGGTTCCAGCTGGAAGGTGCAGTGCTCCGTGTCGAAATGGGAGCCGAGGCAGGTGGTGAGTTTGTCCAGCAGCTGGTCGGCGCCGCGGGCGTTCAGGACGCCGTCCTCCACCACCACGTGCGCCGAAAATACCGGCACGCCGGAGGTGATGGTCCAGATGTGGATGTCATGCACGTCCACCACACCGTCAACGCTGAGGATGTGTTCGCGGATCATCTGTACCTCCACGCCTTTGGGGGTGGCCTCCAGCAGGACGTCCACCACATCACGGAGCAGGTTCCACGCGCGCGGCAGGATCATCAGCGCGATCAGCACCGATGCAATGGTGTCGGCAGCCTGGTAGCCGGTGAACAGGATGACCACGGCTGCGACAATCACAGCGAAAGAACCCAGGAGGTCACCCAGGACCTCGAGGTAGGCGCCGCGGACGTTCAGGCTGTCCTGGTGTGCGCCGCGCAAGATCAGGAGCGAGACCAGGTTGGCAACGGCGCCCAGGATCGCTGCGGCGAGCATGATGTCGGTGTGGACCTCGGGCGCATCACCTATCCGCCGGATCGCCTCAGTAAAGATCACTACGGAGATGACCACCAGGATCAGCGCGTTGGCCAGGGCGGCCAGGACTTCTGCCCGCTGGTAGCCGTAGGTCCGTTGGTCACTTGCAGGCCGGCCCGCGATCCATGCGGCAAGGAGTGCGATGGTCACGCCGGCCGCATCGGAGAGCATGTGCCCCGCATCGGCCAGCAGCGCCAGCGATCCGGAGAGCGCCGCGCCGGCAACCTGCACAACCACCACGGCCAGGGTGATGGCCAGGACGGCGACGAGCCGCTTGCGGTGCCGGCCGGTTGCCGTGATCCCGTGAGTGTGGCTGTGGTCGTGTCCCATGCCTACAAGGCTAGCCCCAGCCGAGCTCGTGAAGCCGCTCGTCGTCGATGCCGAAGTGGTGGGCAACCTCGTGCGCCACCGTCACTGCCACCTCGTGGATCACTTCCTCGCGCGTGGAGCAGATGTCCAGGATGGGCTGCCGGAAGATGGTGATCCGGTCCGGCAGGGAACCTGCGTCCCACCAGGAATCACGTTCGGTGAGCGGGACGCCCTCATACAGGCCCAGCAGGACAGTATCCGGCTCTTCGCCGGGCGAGGGGACGTAATCGTCCTCGACAAACACCGCCACGTTGTCCATCGCGGCCGCAATCTTGGCGGGGATCCGGCCCAGGGCGTCGGTGACGGCGGCTTCAAAGTCGTCGTCAGACATCTCAAAAGGAAGCGGCTCGTGGGGCCCTTCCGGGACGATCGGCAGTCCGGGCGGCAGGTTGGCGGGCATGCCCTGACTGTAGCGCGAACTGCTGGTCCGCCGCCTGTGCTCAAGGACGCCTGGACGCCCTGACCTTCCGCCGGGTCAGTCCCACTCCCACCAGGCAGACCACTCCACCCACCAGGCCCCAGATGGTGGGGACCTCGCTGAGCAGCAGCCAGGAGATGAGGATGGTGGTGCCGGGAACCAGATAGGTGGTGGCCGCCAGTTTACCGGCGTCGATCAAGGACAGCGCGTAGGCCCAGGTGGTGAAGGCGATCGCCGTGGGAAAAACGCCCAGATAGACCAGCCCCAGGGTCGCGGGCAGTGGAGCCGACTGCAGTTCCGAGACCAGCTGCCCGGTGAAGGGCAAGCAGCAGAGCGCACCCACCATGATCCCGAACCACGTGGCCGGCCGGGAACTTCCGCAGCACCGGCTTCTGGATGATGACACTGACGGCGGCGAGCACGGCGGCAAGGAGGCAGAGCAGCACGCCGGCCACATCCGCCGTCGAACGTTCGCCGCTTCCGGAACCTGAGCCGAGTGCGATCAGCGCAACCCCGCCAAACGCCACCAGGCTGCCAATGAGCAGCCAGCGGGGAAAGCCTTCCTTGAGGAAAAAGCCGGCCATAATGGCAACCAGGATGGGATTGACGTTGATCAGCAAGGCCGCGGTCCCGGCATCGAGCAGGTGTTCCGCGGCGTTCAGGGCCACGTTGTAGCCGCCGAACCACATCACGCCGTACCCAAGGATGGGCCACCACTCGCGGCCCCGCGGCAGCAGCCGGCTTTTAAGAAGTTTCGGCAGAACCAGGGCGCCAAGTACGACGGCGGCGACCGCCAACCTGCCCAGGGTCAGGGACCCGGGGGAGAAAACCGGCCCGATGGCCCTGATCCCGACGAAGGCCGATGCCCAGAGCACCACGGTGACCAGGACGGCGGCGGCGCCGAGTGCGCTGATCCTGCCGTCCGGCGCGGGAAGGGTTGCAGGTGGGTCGGTGTGGGCGCGGGGGTTGGGCGCGCGGTGGGTTGAAGCCATGCTGCCAATCTAGCCCCGCCCAGGTGTTCCCGGCTGGCGGAAATCAGCCACCTCTCGTCGAGTTCCTGCCATATTGGGCGTGCCCGGCAGCCAGGCGTTTCCAAGGCTCAGCTACGATGCCCCCATGGCAACAGCTTCCACTTCTTCCCCGGGTTCATCACAGGGCACAGCCAGGCGCGTGCGCCTCGTCATCTGGATCCTGCTGGGCGTCCTCGTGGCCGGCGGTGCCGCCTGGTACTTTGCGCTGACATCGGCGAAGCCGTCCCAGGACCCGCCGCAGGCAGGGGCGGAACAGCTTGTCCGGACGGAAAGCCACAGGCTGACCTCCCCCGCCGTTGAGAAAGCACAGCTGGTGGAGTTCCTGGACTTCGAATGCGAAGCCTGCCGCTCGATCCACCCGTTCGTGGAGGAGCTGAAGGAGGAGTTCGGCGACAGGATCACCTTCGTCAGCCGCTACTTCCCGCTGTCCTCCCACCCGAACTCCGGCCCGGCGGCGCTCGCGGTGGAGGCCGCCGCCCGGCAGGGCAAGTTCGAAGCCATGTCCGCCAGGATGTTTGAGACGCAGGAGCAATGGCATGGGAAGGCAGAATCCCAGGGACCGCTGTTCCGGACCTTCGCCGAAGAACTTGGCCTTGACCTGGCTGCGTTCGACGCAGCAGTTGCCGACCAGAAAACGAAGGAACGCATCCGGGCCGACATCGCCGACGGCACTGCCCTGGGTGTGACAGGCACGCCGACGTTCTTCCTCAATGGCGAAAAGCTGACCCTGACCACAAAGCAGGACTTCCGGCAAAAGCTCCTCGACGCCGTCAAGTAGGCCGTTCAGGCGTTCTTAGACCACTTCAGGAGCCGGTCCAGGGGCCAGGTGGTGATGATCCGCTCAGCAGGAACGTTGTTCTTGGCCGCGCGGGCCGCACCGTACTGAAGGAAGTCGAGCTGCCCCGGCGCGTGGGCGTCGCTGTCGATGGAAAACAGGCACCCGGCGTCCAGGGCGAGCTGGATCAGGTCGTCCGGCGGGTCCTGCCTTTCGGGGCGGGAGTTGATCTCCACGGCCACATTGTTTTCGGCGCAGGCGGCAAACACCTTCCCGGCGTCGAACTCCGATTGCGGCCGTGTCCCGCGGGATCCTTCCACGAGGCGGCCGGTGCAATGGCCCAGCACGTTGGTATGGGGATCGCGGATGCCGCCGAGCATGCGCCGGGTCATGGTGGCCCGGTCGGCCCGCAGTTTCGAGTGGACGCTGGAGACCACAATATCCAGCCGGTCCAGCATGTCCGGGGTCTGGTCCAGCTCTCCGGACTCGAGGATGTCCACCTCGATTCCGGTCAGCAGCCGGAAACCGTTTGCGTTGCTGCCGTTGATCCCCGCCACCACATCCAGCTGCTCTGTCAGCCGTTCGGCGCTGAGGCCGTTCGCGATCGTCAGGTTGGGCGAATGGTCGGTGAGCGCCAGGTATTCGCGGCCCAGAAGCCGGGCGGCGTCTGCCATTAACGGGATGGGGGAACCACCGTCGGACCAGTCGCTGTGGCTGTGGAGATCGCCGCGAAGTGCTGCGTACAGTCCGCTGCCGTCAGTGGTGAGCGGCTCGGCACTGCGCTCGCGCAGGTCCGCGAGGTAATCGGGCACCCCGCCGTCCACCGCCTGGCGGACCACCTGATAGGTCCTGTCGCCGATTCCCTTCATGCTTTTCAGCCTGCCGTCCCGCGCCCTGGCCTCCACCTCCGAAGGGTCAAGTGCGGCGATGATCCCGGCAGCCTTCCGGAAAGCCTGCACCTTGAACGTGGCAGCGCGCCCGCGCTCCAGCCAGAAAGCGATCTCGTTGAGTGCGGCGGCGGCATCCATCTGTCCATCTTCGCCTGTCCCTGCCGCATTGTTCATGTACTTGCAGCCCGATTTTGGATAATTCCTGCCAAGGCCCTATAGTTTTAGAGTCCAGTTCGGAGCAACTGCAAACGAAAAGACTGAGAGCCATCGGCTTGAAGCCTTTTATTTTGTGCCGAACGGGTTCTGGCCCCCATCGTCTAGCGGCCTAGGACACCGCCCTTTCACGGCGGCGGCACGGGTTCGAATCCCGTTGGGGGTACGCAAGGAACTGGTCAGGCAGGCAGAAATTGTCTGGTAGGCTGGAAGCCTTGAAAAAAGCGGTAGCGATACTGCGGAAGCAAGAAAAGCAAGGCCCTGTAGCGCAGTTGGTTAGCGCGCCGCCCTGTCACGGCGGAGGTCGCGGGTTCAAGTCCCGTCAGGGTCGCTCTGATTGCCGGAAGAGATTCCGGCTCTCATGGTGACTAGTCACCTAGGCTCTGTAGCTCAGTTGGTAGAGCGTTCGACTGAAAATCGAAAGGTCACCGGATCGACGCCGGTCGGAGCCACCACTGGGAAGCATCAGTTCTTCGGAACTGGTGCTTTTCTTCTTTAAGCCGCCCTGCCCCCGGCGGATTCCAACGCCGTGACGGACCTAGGGGATAGGGTTGGGATCAACAGAAGGGGGAGTGCCTGATGGAATACCAGAACCCACAACCCGGTGCCGGCCTGGAGCGCCAGCAGGGTGCCGGCCAGCATGCTTCCAGCCCCGTGCCCGAACCCGTTCCCGGGCTTGGCCGCACGGTGATCGCCGAGGCCGCTGTAGCGAAAGTCGCCGGCATTGCGGCCCGCTCCGTACCGGGCGTCTACTCCTTGGGCTCAGTGCCGTCCCGGGCACTCGGTGCCATCCGCGACGCCGTCGGCAGCTCTGACCATGCCGCCGGCGTCCGTGCGGAGGTGGGGGAGACACAGGTGGCCGTTGATATCAGCCTGGTGGCCACCTACGGCACGCCCCTGCATTCCCTCGCCAACCAGGTCAGGGCCGCCGTCTACCGCGCCGTCGAGGAACTGGTGGGCCTGCAGGTCATCGAAGTCAATGTCGAAATAACCGATGTGTTCGTGGCGCCGCCGCCGAAGTCAGCTGCACCCGCCGGCACAGAAAGGGAGGCCCTGCTGTGAATCTGACCGTTGTAGGTATCGCCGTGGGCGCCTTCGTGGCGTTTATGTCCTTCCAGTTCGGCTTGTGGGGCTTCCTTGTCGCACTGCTGTTTATGGCCATCGGTGCCCTTTTGGGCCGCGCTGCGGAAGGGAAATTGGACCTTCGCGGCGTCTTGGATGCCATCATCGGCCGGCGCTCATCGTCATGACCGCAGCCGCCCCTTCCCTTCAGGGCCAGGCCCTGAACGGCCATAACCGCATCAGCACACAGGCGCTTACCAGCCTCGCCAAGGCAGCGGCCGCAGAGGCCCTGGGTGTGGACACGCACGATGTCAGGGCGGACTGGGCGGACGACGCCGGGCTGCTGGCTCTGTCCCTGGTGTCGCCCATCAGGGTCCCGCCACTGCCTGCGGTGGTCCGTGACGTCGGCCGGGTCGCCGCCTTCGGGGGATCAATCCTGGACCGCACCGTCGCTGCCAAAGCCCGGATCATGTCGACCGTCACAGCCCTGAGCGGAGCCCGCCTGAGCCGCGTGGACATCCGGATCAGCGGAGTCAAACCCATCGAGGGAGGCAGGGTCCTATGAGCCAGGGTTCACCCGACGGGAAGCTGATGGACTCCGCGGAAGCCAACCCGGCGCCCGCGGAACGGAAGCCTGATATGCGCAGGATCCTGTACCGGGAGACGCATTCATCCCGGGCAGCAGTGGCAACGGTCGCCGCAGTCCTGGTGATGGCAGCGGCTGCGTACGGTCTTCTGGAGTCCGGAGTGCACGCCATCGGGCAGCCCGCGTGGCTGATCGAACCCCAGTTGGCGGCTGAGCGCATTGTGGCCCTCCCCGCCGGTATCCCGCCCCTGCTGCTCGGTGCCAGCGGCGCTGTGGTGGCCATGGCCGGGCTGTTTTTCCTGCTCAACGCTGTCC
>NZ_QAIQ01000344.1 GCF_003061105.1 Arthrobacter sp. HMWF013 | reverse complement strand
GTGTCCAGCCACGCGCCAAACTCTTCTGCATTGGACACGGTGGCGCTGAGCGATGCCACCTGGACTTCACTGGGAAGGTGAATGATGACCTCCTCCCAGACAGCGCCCCGGAACCGGTCCGCGAGGTAGTGCACTTCGTCCATGACCACAAAGCCAAGGTCATCCAGTGTGTCCGAATCGGCGTAGAGCATGTTCCGGAGGACTTCAGTGGTCATGACAACCACGGGGGCGTCACCGTTGATGCTGGTGTCACCCGTCAGCAGGCCTACGTTTTCCGCACCGTATTTCTCGGCGAGTTCGGTGAACTTCTGGTTGCTGAGCGCTTTGATGGGCGTGGTGTAGAAGGCCTTGAGGTGGCGTTCCAGTGCGAGGTAGATGGCAAACTCACCCACGATGGTTTTTCCTGCACCGGTGGGGGCCGCAACCAGCACTCCCCTGCCTTCCTGCAGTGACCTGCAGGCAAGACGCTGGAAATCGTCGAGTTCAAAATCCAGGGTGCGGACAAAACCGCCCAGATAGGTGCCTGCCTCGGCTGTGCGCTCCGCGCTGGCCCGGTAACTTTCAGAGGGCGAGAGCGGCTCGGAAATAGACATACCTCAAGCCTAGTGCGCCCGGCGCTACAGGTTTTTCAGTTCGCTGCCCGGAGTCGCAGTGTCGGCTGTCGCGTCAGTCTCGGCGGCGCGTTTCGCGAGCCGGGCATCACGCCGTTTGTCGTTGAAAATACACAGGCCGATCGCAGCGAAAAACAGGACCAGGAGCGGCGCAGCCAGCAGGAACATGGACAAGGCATCGGTGCCCGGCGCGGCCAGGGCGGCGAGGACAAAGACCAGGAAGACGATGATCCGCCAGGCTTTGAGGATCGTTTTGCCCCTGACCACACCCGCCATGTTGATGCCCACCAGAATCACCGGGACCAGGAAGGAGATTCCCAGGATGAGGAGCATCTGCGAGGTGAACGTAAGGTAGTCGGTGGCCGAGATGTTGTTGGCGCCGGTGGCGGGCGTGAACTGGAGAAGCGCCCGCACCACGGTCGGGAATACCAGCCAGGCAACAAAAACCCCGGCCAGGAACAAGGGCACGGCTGCCGCCATAAAGCCGAGGGTGTAGCCGCGTTCCTTCCGGGTCAGCCCCGGGGTGATGAACGCCCAGACCTGGTAAATCCATACCGGGCTGGAAATCACCAGGCCGATCTGGATGGCGATCTGGATCTTGAACGCGAAAGGATCCGCAATGGTGGCAAAGTTCAGCACCGCAGTGCGCCCGGTTTCGCGCGCAATGGTGACCAGTGGTTCCGAGAGGCTGGCCACCACCGGATCGTAGAGGAACCAGCCGCCCACGGCGGCAAGCAGCACAGCAATCGCCGATTTGATCAGCCGGTTCTTGAGTTCCTTGAGGTGGTCCCAAAGAGCCATCCGCCCCTCAGGGTTGGACTTACGGCCCCGCGTCAGTGCCACTTTGCGTTAAGCGCGGTTCGACGGCGGTACGTCAGTGCCGTCAGTCGGCTCACCGGGCTGGGTAGGTGCAGGCTTTGCCTGCGGGTGGTTTACAACCTTGCCCTCCACAGGACCCGAAGCGTCGGGGGTGGATTCAGTCTTGCCGTCGTTCTTCATCTCCTTGACCTCGGATTTGATGATCCGCATGGACTGGCCAAGGCTGCGGGCCATGGCGGGGAGCTTGGGCGCCGCAAACAGCAGCAACGCAACGACGATAATAATGACAATTGGCCAAGGGCCATCAAAGAGTCTTCCCACGGGAAATCCTTTCCTCTTACAACATCCTACGTCTAACTGAAATCCAGATCGCGAAGTGACTGCGGCTGGCCACGGTCCGTCTTGCGCTGTACCCGCCTCAGGCGGCGGTCCTCCCGGCGGGATGACTTGGATGCGTGGTAATCATGTCGCATCCGGGCCGGGGTAGCAAAAATCGCCTCTCCCGGCGGAACCGATGCAGAAGGCCGCAGCTGCTCGGGGGCGGCGGCGAGCGGTGCCAGATGACCGATTTTTTCTCCGGCGGCGCCCAGATCCTTCACTGTGGCCATGAACTGGCGGTACAGCCGGATACCCAACAGGACATAGAAAAGGAGGGATAGCGCGACGAGCGCTATCCAGATCAGGATCCAGGACCACCAAGGCATGCTGAAAAGTCTAGCCGCCGTACCGTGTTAGGGCCGCTTCGATCCAGTTCCGCGCCGTTTGGGCGAGGTCGGAGGGTTCCAGAATCCGGGCAGCCCCACCATGTTGGGCCACAAGCATCGGGAGCCACGCTGTGCTGCCGAACCTGATTTCAGCTACGAGGCCGCCGTCCGGCAGTGGGGCCACCCGCTCGGCGTAGTAGTCATCCGCCAGGCCGGCACCCTGCCTGGTGAGCTGCACCAGGACGGTGGTGTCGTCGTCGTTCGGTGTGAACAGCTTGGCCGGGAACCCTTCCTCCGGCCGCATGTGGCTGGAAGCCGGTTGTCCGTTGGGACGGACTTCCTGGACCCGGTCCAGCCGGAAGTTCCTGAGCCCCTGGGCCGAATGGCAGTAAGCCTCGAAGTACCACGTGTTATCCAGCGAGTAGAGGCGCAGCGGGTCAACATCGCGCTCGGACACCTGGTCTCGCTGGGCGGAAAGGTAGACCAGGCGAAGCTGGGATGTGGTCCGGACCGCATTCCGGACCGTTTCCAGGACAGCTGAATCGGCGGGTCCCACTGCGGGACCGGAGAGCGAGCCGGCGCGCAGCCCCTGTTCCCCGGCGGCTGCCATCAGCTTGAGCGTCACCGACTCCAGGGCACCGCCCTCCGCAAGGCCCGGAAGCCCGTTGAGTGTCTCCAGCCCGGTCAGGAGCGCGCACGCTTCCTCGACGGTGAAGCGCACAGGCTTCTTGAGGTCCAGGTCCTCCGTGATGTAGACGTGGCCTTCCTCCCAGTGGATGTCCAGCAGGTCGTCAGGGTATCCCCCGGGCAGTCCGGAGCAGATGAGGATCCGCAGGTCGCCTTCGAGCTCTTCGGGTGTGATGCCGAACCTTGCGGCAACCTCCCGGATGTGCAAACCCTGGTTATGTACCAGGAAGGGCACCAGTTGCAACATGCGCTTGAGCTGGTCCTCTGAGGTGCGTTTGCGGACGGTCGGGGTTCGCGTCGGGTCGGAGAACCGGTAGGAAGGAACCGGTGCGGCGCAGAAGGCTGCGGCGCCGCGAAGCCTCTGGCGGACGGCAGCGACAAGTTCTCGAGGTTCGATCGCCACGGCGTCGGGACCATAGGAGGCAAGTTCCTCTGCCAGTGCGTCGCTGTCCCTGAAGCTGAGGACCAGCCGTTCGAAGCCGGCGTCGGGTGTGCCTTGGACTGCTTCGGATGCGATACAGGCGCGCCGGCGCAGTGCCAGGAGGCGGCCCTCGCGGACGTCGACGACGGCGGTCCGGAGCGGCAGTTCAGGAAGTTGGTCCAGGGCCTCACGGATATTGAAGGCCGTTGGCGGTGCATAGCTTTCCTTGTTCAGCACCGTCACAGGGCCGGTGAACCGGGAGAGCCGGAAGTGGCGTGCCGCGCGGCGTGAACGGTCATACCCGGTCAGGTACCAGTGCCCAAACCGGCTGCCCAGTCCCCACGGCTCCACCGTCCGCTGTTCCTCCTGACCGGTGCTGCCGGCCAGGTAATCGAATCGGACAGGATGCTGGGAGTGCATGGCGCCTACGAGATCGTCAAAAGCCTGGCCCGCCGGCCGGATCCGGGGCTGCACGCCAACGGGAAGCTGGACGTCGGCGAGGGTACTGGAGGCCTGCAGCTTGCGGAGGGCGTCCGCCGCGGCAGTCCCCAGTGCGGCGCGTTCCCAGAGCTGGGATGCCAGGAGCAGGACCGCCCACTCCCCCGGGCTGAACTGCACATCAGGCAGCCGGTTGGACTCCTTGCCGATCCGGTAGCGCGTGGTGGCAGCGTCATCCTCCCACCCCGTGTCCGTGACGGCTTCGATGTCGAAGCCGAACTGCCGGAGATCGTTTTTGTCCCGCTCGAACATCCTGCCGAAGGCGGTGTCGCTGCCGGAAGTATCGTGGTAGACCTTCTCCCGCAGCTCCGAACGGCGCAGGCCGTATGTGGTGTTCAGGAGGGCGATCAGCAGGTTGAGCAGACGTTCAGTACGGGATGCGGACACTCTGGCTACGTTACTAAAATCCGCTGCGGAAAGCAGAAAGCGCGGCAACAACAGGAAAACAGCTCCTGATTGTTACCGCGCCTTCGAATGGCTCTACCCAGGCAGGGAACCTATGTCAGCGGACGCCGACGAGGTCCACCACGAAGATCAGCGCTTCGTTGGGGCCGATGGCTCCACCGGCCCCGCGGGAGCCGTAGGCGAGCTCAGAGGGAATCTCCAGCCGGCGCCGGCCGCCCACCTTCATGCCGAGAAGCCCCTGGTCCCAGCCCTGGATGACCTGGCCCACTCCTACGCGGAAGTCCAACGGAGCGCCCCGGCCCCAGGATGCGTCGAACTCTTCGCCGGTGGACCAGGCCACGCCGACGTAGTGGGTGGACACGGTGTCACCCTTCTTGGCCTCGGCACCGTCGCCTTCGATGAGGTCGGTGATGACCAGTTCGGTGGGAACGTCGCCTTCCGGGAAGTCAATTTCCGGCTTCTGGCGGTCGAAGTCGCGCTGACCAAATGACATTGTTGCTCCTTTGATGTGAGGTTGCTAAAGCAAGGTAACCGTTGGAAAGATTACTTGGCGCCGAGGATGTCCACAACGAAGACAAGGTCACCCTTGGCTTCGCCCTGGCCCTCGTCGCCGTACGCAAGGTCCTTGGGGATGACCAGCAGGACGCGTGATCCTACGGTCTTTCCCGCCAGGCCCTGGGTCCAGCCCTTGATGACTCCGGTCAGCGGGAAGCTGGCCGTTTCACCGCGGTCGAAGCTTGAATCGAACTTGGTGCCGCCCACCAGGGTGACGCCTACGTAGTTCACGGTCAGGGTGTCAGTTTCCTTGACTTCCGCGCCCTTGCCCTTGATGAGGTCCTGGGACACCAGGGCCGTCGGAGCAGCTGCCCCTTCAACGTTGATCTCGGGAACGCCCTCGCCGTTCTCGGTGACCGTCGGCAGGCCGGCCGGCGGTGTCACGGTGTCCCCTTCGGGCTTCTCGAGGGCGGGAGTGACGTCCTCGGCGGAGACTATTTTGATGAGCAGGAGCTGCGTGGGCTGGGCTTCGGCTCCCTCAGCGGCAGCCTGGCCGGGAATGGCGAGGGCCAGGTTGGAACCGACTTTGGAACCCACAAATGCGTTGTAGATGACCGGGCTGCCGGTCTGCAGTTCCTCGTTGAGCTCCAGCGGTTCGGGTTCGCCGGCGAAGGTGTCCTCCAGGGTCGAGCCGTCGGCCCCGCTGAGGGCGAGGATGGAAATGTTGGCGACCTGGTTGGCCTTCACCAGTTCCCCATTACCTTCGGTGACCACCTTGACGGTGGGCTCCGTTACCTCAAGCGGCTTGGTGAACTCAACGCCGGGAGCCGTTTTGTCCCCGTTGTCCGTCAGTTTCAGGGAGTCGAACTTGGCAGTATCACCTGCAGCCTGGCTGGTGGGTTCCGGTGCTGCGGGAGTACCGCTGCAGGCGGTGAGCAGCAGCAGACCGGGGATAAGGATTGCTAGGATTCGGCGCACGTAAGAGAACTTTCGTCGGGGCAGGGTGGACGCAGTGCCGGGACACAGGGTGCCTCGGCGCCGCTTCGGGGCCAAAGAACGGCCCTGTCAAGGATAGCCCCTGAACCTGAACGTCAGCCCATAGAGTCCAACAGGGCATCCACCCGGTCGTCGACGCTCCGGAACGGATCCTTGCACAGGATGGTCTGGTGCGCCCGGTCATTCAGCTTCAAATGCACCCAGTCAACGGTGTAGTCCCGTCCCAGTTCCTGGGCCCGCCGGACGAAGTCCCCCCTCAACTTGGCCCGCGTGGTTTGCGGCGGCGCGTCCACGGCGTCCTTGACCACGGTGTCATCCACCACCCGCCGGACGGCACCGCGTGCCTGCAACAGGTAGTAAAGCCCGCGGGTCCGCGAAATGTCATGGTAGGTCAGGTCCAGCTGCGCAATCCTGGGCGCATCCAGCCCCAGGCCGTGCCGCTCGCGGTAGTTATCCATCAGTTTTTTCTTGATGGCCCAGTCGATTTCGGTGTCGATGGTTTTGGTGTCGCCGCTTTCAATGGCCTTCAGCGTCCGTTCCCAGAGATCAAGGATGAGGGGGACATGCGGGTTGTGGGCGCCGTGTTCCTGGACAAAGGCCGTCACCTTGGTCAGGTACTCCTGCTGGATCTCCAGTGCCGTCAGCTGCCGGCCGTTGGCCAGGCGCACCAGGGCCCGTCCACTGAGGTCGTGGGAGATTTCGCGGATACTGCGGATCGGGTTCTCCATCCGCATGTCGCGCATGATCACTCCGGCTTCAATCATTCGCAGGATGAGGTCCACTGTGCCTGCCTTGAGCAGTGCAGTGGTCTCGGACATGTTGGAGTCGCCCACAATGACGTGGAGGCGCCGGAAGAACTCGGCGTCGGCGTGTGGCTCGTCCCGGGTGTTGATGATGGGACGGGACCGTGTGGTGGCTGAGGATACGCCCTCCCAAATGTGGTCCGCCCGCTGCGAGAAGGCGTAGGTGGCGCCATGCGGCGTCTTCAGGATCTTGCCGGCGCCCGCGATGAGCTGGCGAGTCACCAGGAAAGGAATCAGGATCTCGGCGAGGCGGGAGAATTCGCCCCGGCGCGGGATCAGGTAGTTTTCATGGCTGCCGTAGGAGTTACCGGCCGAATCAGTGTTGTTCTTGAACAGGTAGACCGTGCCGTTGAAGCCCTCAGCGGCCAGCCTCGCCTGTGCTTCGTCCACGAGGTCGTCAAGGATCAGTTCCCCGGCACGGTCGTGGGCGATGAGCTGGGCAAGGTCGTCACATTCAGCGGTGGCGTACTCCGGGTGCGAGCCGACGTCGAGGTACAGTCGTGAACCGTTGGTCAGGAAGACGTTGGACGAACGGCCCCAGCTCACTACCTTGCGGAACAGGTAGCGGGCCACCTCCTCCGGCGCCAGCGGGCGTGAATCGGGACTCGAGTACGAGATCCCGAATTCGGTTTCAATGCCAAAGATGCGCTTGTCCATCTCAGTCCTCCTCAGCCAGCAACGCCGTGATGTCGGCGTCGTTCAGTCGTCGGAAGGCGCGCCGGGAACCCCGGGAGGTCTCCGACTGCCGGTCCAGGACCGCTACCTCAACAGCTTTGGCGGGCGAGGTGCCCGCGGCGTCCTGATCGGCGTCGGTGGTCAGGGCGCCTATGGCCAGCCGGACTGCCCCGGCAAACCGCAGCGACGACCGCCAGCCGCCGGCAATGGAAGCCGAGACCCGTTCCGCCTGGCCACCCATCACAATGAAGCCGTGTTCGTCGGCGATTGAGCCGTCAAAGGTCAACCTGTAGAGG